>JAZSAO010000001.1:0-4554 GCA_045601945.1 Faecousia sp.
TCTAATAAAACGGATTGACCGTTTTATTATGCCGCTAATAAGCGGCATGGCGGCTTTGCCGCCAAGAAATAACCTGTAATACTGTTTCTTCCGCCTAAGACGGGGCAGGATATTTATCCTGCGATAAAATGGTTTTCTAACCATTTTATCAAGAAACAGTATTATAGCCATAAGCACGGGTAAAATAGTCCGCAGCTTCTCTGTAATTTCCTTTTATAAAACTTTCATTTTGAACTGCAAATCACAGTTTATCGAACCGTTTACCAAATCAGAATCAGCCCTTGCCTCTCCCATTGGAGAGGCAAGGGCGGTTACTAACTTAAACCGGTTCGATAAACGAAAATTTGATTGCCTATGGAAGAACAAAATGGGGTTGTCCCGATTTCGGACAACCCACACTTGTTTTTATCGATCTTCTTTCGCCGCTTCCCGAATGGTGCCCGGCATGTAGAGGCTGCCAAAGGCAACAGCAGCTTCACATTCCTTCCTTATCGATTCTTTTGTTTCTCCTCTTTTTCACTGCACCTTCTCACTTTTTGGCTTTCTTTGGAAAGCTGTTTTACAAGCCACTGTCCAAGTACTGCAGCATCTTTTGCGATTTCTTCACTGTAAATCTTGCAAGCTTGATGTACAAGTCTATCTCGCTCATACTTCCAATTCATGCAACTCTCAATCGTTTCCGTTTTCACACAAGTTCCAATGATGGCATGGCCCTTTTCAATTTGCTCTTGAATCGTTTTCAGCTTGTCCTTTAATCCCTTTTTCTCGCTGAAGGGGTCTCTACCGACCTTAGCATAGTACAGGATCGCAGAGGTTCTATCTTCCAAAATACCATACTCGATCATACAGGCTTCCAGCCAAAAACCATTTTTGATAGCCTTTGTAAGCCTTCCCGTTAAGTCTTTATATCGTTTTTGCTTGCTGTAATTTTTGTTTATAGGACCGGTATAATTATGAGCAGCTTCACGGATAGTTCCCAGCATATAAAGACTACCGAATGCAACAACAGCTTCTTCCGGAGTGGTCTGACCGATAGCGGTGCGCACACCATCTTCTACAGATTCACAGATGGTAACAGGTTTCCCGAAAATTTCCAGTGCCTTTGCCAGATCTGCTGCAGGGAGAGCTCTGGGATTGTCGGGAGTCACTGTAACGAAACGGGTGATATAGGGAGCCACCATGAAGAACATATCCATATAGTCCTTGTCAGCCATAACACCAACCAAAGCCGTTATCCCGCGATCAGGGAGGTAGCTACGGATATTCTCAGCCAGAGATTCCATACACTGGGGATTGTGTCCGCCATCGGCAAAGAACACGGGCTCCCGTCTCAGGAGTTCAAAGCGGCCGGGCCAAGAAACGGTCTTGAGACCGTCACGAATATTTTCTTCCGTAATGCTCCAGCCCTTTTGACGCAGGATACTCAAAGTTTTTAAAACCACAGCGGTATTCTTTCGCTGATGATTTCCCAAAAGCGGTAACTCAATCTTTTTCATGCCTTTGCAATCAAAGATCTGGCCCCAGAAACCTTCTTCCCGAAGACGAATCGACTGGAAATCTGCCAGATGGAATCGGGAACCTACGGCCTTACATTTTTCATAAAAAACAGCCTCTACAGAGGGGCTGCTACGGTACAGAATGGTGTCGCCGCCCTTAATGATGCCGGCCTTGGCGTGGGCGATCTCTTCTACGGTTTCGCCCAGAACGCCGGTATGATCCAAGCCGATATTAACGATCACGGAAGCCTCAGGGCAATCGATGACGTTGGTAGAGTCAAACTCGCCACCCATGCCCACTTCTAAAATCACGATATCGCAGTTGTTACGAGCAAAATATTCCATACCGATGCAGGTCACCAGTTCAAACTCTGTGGGGCTGTCCTCCATAGTGTCTGCAAGAGGACGGATCATCTCTGTAATGGCACAGAGTTCTTCATCGGGGATCATTTCTCCATTGATCTGCATTCTCTCATTGAACTTGATGATATAGGGAGAGGTGTACAGACCCGTCTTGTACCCTGCCTTGCGGAATACAGAAGCCAACATAGAGGCGGTAGAGCCCTTGCCGTTGGTGCCGGCAATATGGACGAATTTCAGCTTCTTATGGGGGTCACCCATACGGTGAAGCAATTCTTTGGTACGGGACAAACCGGGAACAGAACCCTTCCAACACACGGAATGGATATAATCTAAGGTCTCTTGAATCGTCATGGTTGAATTTCCTTCTTTCTCTCAGGCTGCCAAAGCCCTGCCAGCTTGAGGATATTGGACTTGTATAACAGGTATACAAGAAGTACGTTGATCACAAAGGTCACTGCAAACTGAATCCCTCTGGTGAGGAGAAATCCGTAGAAACTCTCTTTGAGGGTCTCTCGAGAATAGGTAAAAGCCAATGCAAAACTCTGCCACAAAATAGAACCGAAAACGACAGCAGGTAAAAAGCCCAAGCCTATGGTCAGGAGGTTCGTATGCTTCTTTAGCAGAGGGCGGCACATTCCTGCGCACACACCGTAAAGGATAGGGGGGATGGAAAAAATGGGATTGAAGCCATAGGGAGAAAGGAGACATCCGGTGAAGTCTGCCACGAAGCCTACCAAGCCACCTGCAAGGGGGCCAAAGAGCATTCCTGCCAGAAAAACAGGGACAGCTTCGACGGAGAATCGGGTGGTCTCATTGGGCATAGGGATGACCAACCGTGCCAAAATCACGGACATAGCCGCTAAGAGGGCGCAGGTGGTCAGCATTTTAGTGGTATTTCTCTGTTTGCTCATAAAAAAATCCTCCTTAAATGGAGGAGGTTGAAATATTCACAATGCTATGCCCAGAATATGGGGCATCCTGCTCAGGCGGTTGCGGTAACAGCATCGCGGAAAACTCTGTTTTGAAACAAAGTCCCCTTCGCCCAATGGGCAACCTCCCATCCCATCGGTACTTGACGCACTGCTCCTACTCCCTGCAGCATTGTGTGGTACTATTGTAGCATCTTTTTTTGAAAATGCAAGTCTTATTTTTCCTTTTTTCGGCATAACTCCGCGATTTCCGAAAACTTGCCACAGATGTAATCGTAGTTCTTTGCTCTATGGGGAAGGATACAGCCGGAGCAATCCTTAATTCCGTTTTCTGTATAGGTAAAATTGCCCCCGCAATTCTCTCCTAAAGCATAGAGAGGGCAGTAACAAAACAGGCAGTTGAAATCCTCCCCATCACAGGTGTGACAGGGGAAATATTCACATTCTCGATTCTGAAAATATTTATAACTCATAGTGCCTGACCGATCCTTTCTCCCAAACAAACCTTGGTTTCGATGCCCTTGGCGGAATAGTCCAGAATGTCCTGATCTATAGCCACCCGATCCTTCTTGCACAGAAGGATCACTGTGGAACCACCGTAGGCAAAGTAGCCCTTCTCCTCTAACTTCTTAAAGGAGCGGTGGCTATGGTTGCAGATTTTTCCTACCAGCAGAGCGCCTACTTCCATCTGGATCATTTCTCCGAAATGTTCTGTGTGAAGAACCGTATAATGACGAGTATTCCGACGATAGACTCCCAAAGTTCCCCCTACAGGGTTAACCGTGTGGAGAATGCCCTCGATCTCATGGGTATCCTCTGCGGTGCCTCTGTCCGGGAAGGAATAGCGGTGATAGTCATCGGGAGCCAAACGGAAGATCAGGCACATACCGCCCTCATATGCCTTAGCAAGTTCTTCGTTTTCCAGCAGTTCTGCAACGGTATAGTCTACCCCTTTGACTGTAAAACGGCTGTTTCTGCCAATGGGCAGAGCAGACAGCTTGGAATCCGCAATCGCAGGTAACTCATGGGGTGCAGTATGATCTTCGATAGCCTTTCGTTGTCTGGTGAAGAAGGCATTAAAATTGGGGAAGGTTTGCTCGGTGCAATCCTCTACGCTAATATTGTATTCCTTCATGAACTTTTGAACCTTGCCCTTAGACAGGGGACTTTTCTGCCACCAGCCGTAGAAATCGGAAACAAATTTGCGGCACAGGATCCCCTTTGCCAAGAGTCTGCCGAAGACCGTTCCATACACAAAGCGGATGGCTCCAATGCCGACCTCCGGTACCTCTATGAGTTCCTTCCGATTCCAAAGTTCCATGAAGAACACCTCTCTTTCTTTCTGTCATTATATACCCATGAGAATAAAAAAGCAAGGTTGAAATCTCAAAAAGAATAGAGTATACTATACCTGTATATAAATCACAGTTTGTCGAACCGTTGGTTCGTAATGAATCATGAAGTCGCGTTGCTGATGAATAATGAATAATGAATCATTGATGTGTGGCTACGCCACGGATTGAAAAACATGGGCTACGCCCATTGCCATCATACTGCAAATCACAGTTTGTCGGTCTGTTTACCAAATTAGAATCAGCCCTTGCCTCTCCAATGGGAGAGGTGCCGCGACTGCGGCGGAGAGGGCAGTAGGCACCTAAAATTTGAAGAAATCTATCGTAGTAGGCACCGGTTTCTGCTCATCATCCTACGGACTCAGTCCCTTAGGGGTAATCCCTACTGCCCTCCCCGCCCTTTGGGCACCTCTC
>JAZSAO010000002.1:0-3110 GCA_045601945.1 Faecousia sp.
TAGGAACAATGGTTACGTTGGGCAGATCCTCTGTTCCTAATTTCGCCATTTCCATACGGTCATGGGCAGAGAATTGGCTCTTATCCTCAGACAGCAGGAAAACATACAGATGGTCACACTGCTTTGCGGCACTTTCGATCAAATATCGGTGACCTAAGGTAAAGGGATTGCAGTTCATTACTGCGGAGCCGATCTTTCCGGTGGTACAGGGGCGGGGGAGACTGCGGAGGAATGAACCGATTCCATCCCGCCGGTCTTCCATCAGAAGGACATCTGCAGTTTGTGCAATGGGATAGAAAAATAAAGACTGAAATTGGAACTTGTTTTTCGGTTTAGTGAATAGAAACAGATGGCGGTATCCTACCTTCAGCGCAGATTCTTTTAGAGCGGTTATGAGGGTAGCTGTTAAGCCCTCCCCCTGATAGGCAGGATCCACCGCAATGTATTTAAGAATATGCTCTTGCCGCGCGCCCGTAGCCACAAGCCGGTCGCTATCCCAAATCAGAACCGTTTCTTCTGCTTCGGCCTCATATTCCAATCCGCACATTTTCAAAAGCGCCCAATATTGTTTCCAAGTTCCCTCGTGAAACTTTTCTACGGTTTCTGTATACAAGAACATACCTCCTTTTCTGCAAAAGTGGATCTCGATATGATGAGACATTTTCTTTATTATACTATTAAAAATAAAATCTTACAAGAGGGAATATTGCGATTGCATTTTTTGCGATTGTATTATATAATATAAGGAGATTGTTATAGAACAATAAAGGAGGAAATCTATGAAGATCGTGAAAACGGCATCGGCCGGCACCTTAGAGTCCAGCGATGTCTATGTAGAAGTTGCCCCCGGTGAAGAGGGGATCTCTTTGGAAATCGACTCTGTAGTATACGCCCAGTTTGGCGATGCCATTCGGGAAACTGTTTTAGATGTTCTAAAGGAATGCGGAGTACAAGAGGCAACTGTCCGTGTGGCAGATCGGGGCGCACTGGAATGTGTTCTCCGCGCCAGAGTGGAGACCGCTCTCCTGCGGGGAAAGGAGGAGGCCTAATGCGCCGTTCCATGTTGTTTTTGCCCGGCAACAACCCCAATATGCTGATTAACGGCAATTGCTTGGGCTCCGATGCGGTCATTTTTGACTTAGAGGATGCGGTAGCACCTGATCAAAAGGATGCCGCCCGTATTCTGGTTCGCAATACTCTGCGATATATGGATTTCCGTGGCTGTGAGCGGATCGTTCGTATTAACTCCATCGGAACGCCTTACTGGAAAGAAGACTTAAAGGCACTTCTGCCCTATAATCCGGATCTGATCCTCCTTCCTAAGACGGAGTCTGCACAGGATATTCTCACCATTGATGTCTATATGACAGAACTGGGATCCGAGGTAGGGGTCATGGCTCTGATCGAGACGGCTCTGGGTGTGGAAAATGCATTCCAAATTGCTTCTGCCTCCAAGAGATTAAAGGCGCTGTTCTTAGGCGCAGAAGATCTCACCGCCGACCTTCGTTGCAAGCGTACCAAAGAAGGTAGAGAGATCGAATACGCTCGCCATCGGCTGGTGGTTGCCGCCCGTGCAGCGGGTGTGGATGTATATGACACCCCCTTTACGGACGTCAATGACGATGAAGGCATTGTGACGGATGCCACCTATGCCAAGGCTCTGGGCTTTACCGGCAAGGCTTCCATTTCTCCTCGTCATGTGGAGGTTATCAACAGTGTATTCAGCCCCACACAGAAAGATGTGGACTATGCCTATGAGGTCATGGAAGCCATTGCGCTTGCGAAGGCGCAGGGCAAGGGGGCCATCTCCCTCTACGGAAAGATGATCGATGCACCCATCGTGACCCGTGCGGAGCAGACCATTGCTATGGCCAATGCTCTGAGTATGAGAAGGGGGGATTCCTAATGACCAAATTAGTAAAGTCTATTAAAGAGGCAGTTGCCCTCTGTGGATTAAAGGACGGCATGACCGTATCCTTCCATCATCATCTGCGAAACGGTGACTTTGTTCTCAATATGGTTATGGAGGAGGTTGCCGCCGCCGGTGTCAAGGATCTGACAGTAAATGCAAGTTCTCTCTTTGATGCCCATGCACCTTTATTAGATCATATAGAAAAGGGAGTCGTCACAGGACTGTCTGCAGATTACATTGCAGCAGGTGTTGGCAGAGCCATTTCCGGTGGAATCATGGAAAAGCCTGTGCAGTTCCGTACCCACGGTGGCAGACCCAACGACATTCGTCTGGGTAGAACCCCCATTGATGTTGCCTTTATTGCCGCACCTACTGCAGACCCTATGGGCAACTGCTCCGGTAAGTACGGCAAGTCTGCCTGTGGCTCTTTGGGCTACGCCTTTGCAGATGCCATGTTCGCCAAGAAGGTAGTTGTGATCACCGATAATCTGGTGCCCTATCCTCTGGCAGATTTCTCCATTTCCGAGAACTTTGTAGACTATGTGGTTTCCGTAGATGCCATCGGCGATCCCAAGGGCATTGTTTCCGGTACAACTCGGATCACTCGTGATCCTGTGGGCTTGGTTATGGCAAGCCATGCCGCCCGAGTCATTGAGGCGTCGGGTCTTTTGAAAGACGGTTTCTCCTTCCAGACGGGAGCCGGTGGCGCATCTTTAGCCGCCGCAAAGTTCCTGAAGGAGATCATGTTAAAGAAGAATATTAAGGGAAGCTTCGGTTTAGGCGGCATTACAGCCTATATGGTGGATATGCTCCAAGCAGGATGCTTCGAAACACTCATGGATGTACAGTGTTTCGACTTAGATGCAGTAAAGTCTCTCCGGGAGAATCCCAGACATCGGGAAATTTCTGCACTCCAATATGCCGCTCCCACAGGCAGAAGCGCTGTAGTGGATAGTCTGGACGTTGTAATTTTGGGTGCAACCCAGATCGACACAGACTTTAATGTGAATGTCCATACAGATTCCAACGGTTATATCATGGGCGGCTCCGGCGGTCACAGCGACACTGCCGCAGGAGCAAAGCTGTCTATGATCATTGCCCCCATGTTCCGCGCAAGACTTCCCATTGTCACAGATAAGGTAACCTGCATTTCCACCCCCGGTAAGGACATTGACGTTCTGGTAACCCAAGGGGGCAT
>JAZSAO010000003.1:0-3762 GCA_045601945.1 Faecousia sp.
AAGAGAAATCGCAATCGAAATCGTAGTAGAAGCCGTTGTCGATGGAAGGACCGATGGCCAGTTTTACGTTGGGGTACAGACGCTTGACAGCCTGCGCCATAACGTGGGAACAGGTGTGCCAGTAGGTCTTGCGGTAAGACTCGTTTTCAAAGGTGTACAGGTTTTCTTCGGACATGGTGTTTTCCTCCTTTTAATATTGCGGGGCAAATAAAAAACTCACCCCTGAAATGAATCAGGGGTGAGAGAGTACTCCCACGGTTCCACCCTGCTTGCCTTTCTTAAAAAGAAAGACCGCTCTTTGGCGCGATTACGGGCGCACCCGTCTTTCCTTACTATGGAGGATTTAGAGGATCCTGCGCAGTTGGGGAAAGCGGCTCGAAAGGGGTTCACCGACAGAAAAATCATAGGGACTCGCACCATCCGTCCCCATCTCTGAATGACCTGCGTTCTGTGGCTGTCTTCGTCATTGCCTTTGTGGTTGCACCTATCATAGCACTTTTTTGGTCGGTTGTCAAATGGTTTCTTTTTATTGTTATTATGTTAACTGAAATGTAACCAATGTAACGAAAAATAACAATATATTGTATGATTTGAGCTAAAAAAGGGACGGGAACCCCATTATTTCCATGGGTTCAGATTTACATAATTTTCTTAAAAGTTTGCGAAAAAGTGCGAAATAAAGAAAAAACTTGACAAATCGTAAAAAAATGTTATAATTAGCTTGCGGTTACAATAAAGTAACAATAGTTTCAACATTGAAATCAAACACTATGGAAAGGAGGATGCTCTATTGCAAAGAATGGAAAAACAGCCTAAAAGGCGAAATTTGATCTTCCGATTAATGGCGCTGGTCCTTATGATCGGTGTTCTGGGGGGTCTTTTTTCCCAGTCTGTTTTTGCACGGAACAGTTATGTGATCACCGACGGTGAGACCGTAACCGTTCATCAATCCTACAGCACAGACCCGGACGTCGTTTTGGATGAAGTAGGAATCGAACTGAGCGAAGAGGATACCTACACTACCAGCTATAACGATGGCGTTAGTCGCATTGACATTCAACGGATGCAACTTGTTACCGTGGATTGTCGAGGAAACCAGCGCACTGTGGGAACCTACGGAGAGACCGTTGGACAGCTTTTGGCTCGTTTAGGGATCACGGTGGGGGCTCAGGATGTTATTTCCTGCGAGATCGATCAGCAAACCTATGATGGTCTTCGGGTAGATATCGTACATAGGGAGACAGCTTATGAACAAGTTGAGATAGTAGTACCCTATGAGACGAATTACTACGAAGATGCGGAATTGGAGCCCGGAGAAGAGATCGTTCTCATTGAGGGCAAGGATGGCCTGATCCGCAGAAAAGAAAGAGTCTCTTATGAGAATGGACGAGAGGTTCAGCGTGAAACCATCAGCACCGTTACCGTGACGGAAATGGTGACTCGATTGGTGATTCGTGGACCGCAGACGGTTCTTCGTGCCCAGCCTGATGACCCGGAGTATGTAGTCAAGGCTGCACAGACGGAAAAGAACACAAACACTTCCGGCAATACCATTACCACCTTAGGTGGTATGACCTACACCTATACCGATAAGTTGGCTGTTACCTGTACTGCCTACTCCTGCGAAGGATATACAGGCATAACCGCAACAGGTACTGTAGCCAGAGTCGGTGCAGTGGCAGTAGATCCCAGATATATTCCTCTGGGAACTAAGATGTACATTGTTTCCAATGACGGTAAGTATGTCTATGGCTACTGCGTGGCAGAAGATACCGGCGGATCCATTAAGGGCTATAAGATCGACTTATACTTTGATACTGTCGATGAATGCTGGGATTTCGGCGTACGCTCCTGCACAGCATATATTATTCAAGATTGATTTGCAAAAACGCCTCTTTTCTGATATAATGTCAGAAAAGAGGCATTTTCTATGTGCAAAGGAGGATTTCATCTCTATGATAGATGTTTGTAATATGCAACAGATCAAAGCCCTGCTGGAAAAGTACGGTTTTCATTTTTCAAAGTCCAAGGGACAGAATTTTCTGAATCAGCGGTGGGTTCCGGAACGGATCGTGTCCGAGTCCGGCATTGATGAGACCTGCGGTGTGGTGGAAATCGGCCCCGGCTTCGGCCCCCTGACCCAAGAACTGTGCAAAAGGGCGGGAAAGGTAGTGGCTCTGGAGTTGGATACTACTCTGAAGCCCGTTCTGCAAGAGACCGTAGGGGAGTTCGACAATTTAGAGATCATCTTTACCGATGCCATGAAAGCGGATATTTCTGCATTGGTAGAAGAAGAGTTCGAGGGGCTCCGTCCTGCGGCCTGTGCCAATCTTCCTTATTATATTACCTCTCCCGTTTTGACCAAGCTGTTGGAGAGTAAGTGCTTCTCCACGGTGACGGTTATGGTACAGAAGGAAGTTGCTCAGCGGATCTGCTCCAAGGCAGGGTCTGCAGACTATTCTTCCTTTACGGTAATGTGCAATTATTACGCAGAACCGGAACTGCTCTTTGACGTGCCGGCCCATTGTTTTATTCCCCAGCCTAAGGTCACCAGTGCAGTTGTTAAGCTGAAGATCCGTACAGAGCCTGCGGCACCCATCAAAGATGAGGGAATGTTCTTCCGTACGGTTCGGGGAGCCTTTGCCCAGCGGAGAAAGACCCTTCTCAATTGTCTGTCTGCGGCCTTTGGGGAGTTTAACAAGTCTGAATTGACGGAGATCATGGAAAGTTGCGGTCTTGCACCCTCTGTCCGTGGAGAAACCTTGACCATTGAACAGTTTGCGGCTCTGTCCAATGCCATTTTGGAAAGGAAGGAAGTCTAATGCAGTTCCGTAGTATTTTAATTGATATTGATGACACCCTCTTTGATTTCGGTATGGCAGAGAGAGTTGCCATTGCCAAAGCCTATAGAGATTACGGCATCGATCCCAGTGAAGAAAATATTGCCCGATACAGCCAGATCAACATATCCCAGTGGGAGGCTATGGAACGGGGAGAACTGACCCGAGATCAGGTGCTTCTTCGCCGCCACGAATTGTTCTTTGCAGAACTGGGAGTGGAGATCCCCATTCAGGAATTTGAAGATCGATACCGCGGTTATTTAGGCGTGGGGCATTACTTTGTAGACGGAGCAGAGGAACTGCTGGAGTATCTTTTTGGAAAGTACGATCTGTACGTAGCCTCCAACGGTGTGGCAGAGACTCAGTATTCCCGTATGGCCAGTGCCGGGATCGGAAAGTATTTTAAGGAAGCGTTTATTTCCGAGACCACCGGCTCCCATAAGCCGGAGAAGGCCTATTTTGACTATTGCTTTGCCCGTATGGAGCATTTTGACCCTGAGACGACCATGATCATTGGGGACAGCCTGACCAGCGATATTAAGGGTGGCTTAGATGCCGGTATAAAGACCTGCTGGTTCAACCCCAAGGGAAAAAAGGGGAGAGAGGATATTGTCCCTCACTTCGAGATCCGAGATCTGAAGGAGATTCAAAAGATTTTATAATGCCTAAGGGGCCCGAAACCCCGGTGCTTGCGGTTCAAATTTTCATTTATCGAACTGTTCACCAAGTTGGTAAAGGCCCTTGCCTCTCCAAAGGGAGAGGTGCTGCGACTGCGGCGGAGAGGGCAGTAGGGATTCCCAATTTTGTACCGATTTCGTAGTAGGCAGAGAATCGGGGTTACGGCATGGTATCCCCGATCGAGAATAGGAGAAAGGAAGCGGTCTTGCACTCGCGCATACTTTGCTCCCTGGGGGGCGGTACT
>JAZSAO010000004.1:0-8298 GCA_045601945.1 Faecousia sp.
GACTCTGCTTCCCAACCGTTCATTTCTGCAAACTCGATTTCCAATTCAGAAGCACGCATGCCGTCCTCGTCGGAGAAATCCGGCTTTGCATAAAGGGCATCCTTCTCCTTCATCACTTCATAGAGACGACGGTTGCCCATAATGACCGTATCTAAGATAGAGTATTCATCATATGCAAACTGATCCTGCTTTAAAACAGACATTCTCAAGCCGGGCTTAATATGGATCTCACCCTTGGTAGTTTCCAATTCGCCGGATAACAGCTTTAAAAAAGAAGATTTACCTGCACCGTTTGCGCCAATCACACCATAGCAGTTACCCGCGGTAAACTGAAGATCCACATGTTGAAACAAATAAGTTCCACCAAATTGCAGTGCAACATCACTAACCGTAATCATTCTTAATCCTCCAATTCAATAGATTTATCTTAGCATATCACAAATTCGTAAGTATGGCAAGTATTATTCAATCGGTTGCTTCCACAAATAGATTTTATCGCTATGCCACCAAAGCAACAAAACCGAAGTCCCCTCGGCATAAAATTGATCTGAATCAACTTTAATATGCCGAGGGGACAGCTTTGCAATTTCTATATTTCAGAACAAATAAGAATTTAGGTTATATACTTTAGTAAGCAAGTCTACAGATATTGTGTTATGTCGAAATATCGCATATGCCTTGTAGGGGCGAAGCTGTGTCTTCGCCCGATAACACCGTAAAACGGTGTTACAAAAAAGTTTGTTATTTATCGGATTATACTGAATACGAATGGCTTTTATGTCATGACAGTTCCTGTCTTGACCGGGCGAAGACATGGCTTCGCCCCTACAGTGGGCGCAGATATTTTTTGTTGGTAATGCTATATCTGGGGCTATGCTTACTAAAAGTGATAGCCTAAAAACGGCTTTATACACGTTATATATTTCCTTTTAAAAACAGACAAATGTCCTTGAATTTCAAAAGACTACCGTGGTATGATATGGCCGTATTCAAGGAGAAGGAGGTTTCTTCTGTGACAGAATTTGATTTACTTGGAAGATTTCCGGTTCTAAATAAGATCCCGGTGGAAAAGAAAGACCAGCTTCTGCGCTATTTTGCAACTGCACCGGCAGAACTGCTGGATCATTTTACCGTAGAGAAGCTTCCGACGGATACCATCTTCGTACGAGAAGGAGAAGAGGCTCGCTATGTGTACTTTGTGGCAAAGGGGGCGCTCAAAGCCATTGACTACCGATTCCCGGGAGTGGAGTACGAGTTCATGCAGTTTACAAAGGTGTATGCTATGGGCGCAATGGAACTTCTGTTGGAGCGGACAGAATATTTTACCACTCTGAAAACAGCGGTTCCTTCCATTATACTCCGCTGTCCCAGTAAGGCATTTGCCCAATGGCTGATGCAGGATCTTACGGCTTTGCGGTATGAATCCAAACTTATGGGGGAATATCTTTTAGAGCAGGGGCGGATGTCCAGAGCCTATTTATTCCTGCCGGGGCCGGAGCGGTTGGCGCAGATCCTTATTCACCGCTACGAAGCAAGTGCAACAGACCGTATGCTGACTACCGATGGGAATCAGCAGATCCTTGCCAATGAAACGGGTTTTAATATTAAAACCGTGGCTCGTAGTTTAAAATCTCTGTCAGACGATGGTCTGATATCCCGAAAGGGACGGCAAATATGCATTTCCCCAGAACAATATCAGGGACTCAAAGCGTTGGTAAACACCCTGATGGAATCTGACGATTTTTAGATCATGAAACCCCTGCAATTTACAGTTTCAACAAACACATACAAAACGGAGGAAACAACAATGAAAAAGTTCTTGGCCATGCTTTTGGTTCTGGCGACTGCACTGACTCTGTGTGCCTGCGGTGGCGGCAGTTCTCAGGAAGAAACCGGCTCCGACTATCGGATCGCCATGGTTACCGGTCTGGGAGATATTACGGACCAGTCCTTCAATCAGGCTACGTGGGAAGCCCTGGAACAGTTCAACGCAGATTACCCCGGCGACATTCAGTATTTTATGCCTACTTCCGACGACAATGCCGCTCGTGTTGCCGCAACGGAGCGGGCCATTGCTCAGGGCTACGATGTGATCGTATTCCCCGGCTACACCCACGGTGCAACCATTGCTGAGATTTCCGAACTCTATCCGGATGTTAAGTTCATTGCTCTGGACGTTGCCGCCGGCGATATGCTCCAGACCGCTGTTTCCAATAAGGGAGAAACCTACGATTACAACCCCGACAACTGGAATCTTACCGACTATGTTTATATGGACAATGTTTACTGTGCCACCTATCAGGAGCAGGTTTCCGGCTACATGGCAGGTTATGCTGCGGTGAAGCTGGGATACACCAAGCTGGGTTATTTGGGCGGCATGGCAGTTCCCTCTGTGACCCGTTTCGGTTACGGCTTTGTACAGGGTGCCGAAGCGGCTGCAAAGGAAATGGGCGTACAGGTTGATATGAAGTATGCATATGCAAACCAGTTCTATGCAGACCCCGACATCACTGCAGTGATGGATACTTGGTACAACGAAGGAACGGAAGTCGTCTTCTCTTGTGGTGCCGCTGTTTGGACTTCCGTTGCCGAAGCCGCTAAGAAGGCAGGTGGCAAGATGATCGGCGTTGATGTGGATCAGGCCGCCGTTATCGACGGTTCCTATGGAGAGGGCATGGCTCTGACCTCTGCTATGAAGGGTCTGACCCCTGCAACCTATGACACTCTGGTGGACGCTCTCGTAAAGGGAAACTGGAGCAACTACGCAGGGCGGATCGTTGCTCTGGGCATCCATTCTCAGAAGCCCGAAGAAAACTACGTCCAACTGGCTCCTTCTACCCGATTTGAAGAAGGCAAGTTCACTTATGAAGATTACACCGCGCTGGTAGCTGCTCTGTACAATGGTGAGATCACTGTATCCGATGATCTGTCCGTTGAGCCTGCAACTGCGAATGTTAGCGTTAACTATATGGGAAATATTAAGTAAATTGCAACCCTTTTCGGGAGGATGAGCCGGTCTCATCCTCCCAACAAGCGTTTTCTTGCCATACCAAGATTCTCAAAGGAGGATTCCATACTGTGAAACATAACAAACGTATCCTCGCGGAACGAGAGGGTCTGCAAACAATGCTTGCCTCTGTCTTGTGTGTGCTCGGCGGTTTGATCATCGGTTATCTCATTTTGCTGGTGATCGAGCCCTCCGGCGCATGGGAAGCTATTACTGCGATTCTCAGCAACTTCTTCAGCTTTCCCGGAAAACTCATGATGAAATATTTGGGACAGACCTTGGTACGAACGGTACCCCTCCTGCTGTGTGCCCTGTCGGTACTCTTTGCCTATCAGGTGGGAATGTTCAACATCGGCGTTGCGGGACAGTATACCGCCGGTGCCGCCATTGCCCTTTACGCTGCTCTGGCATGGAATGCTCCTTGGTATGTGTGCCTGATTCTATCCATGGCTGTTGCCGCCCTTTGGGGTGCGGTTGCTGCTGCGCTGAAGCTGTTCTTCAATGTGAATATCGTGATTTCCGGTATCATGCTCAACTGGATCAGCCTGTATTTGACCAACTGGATCCTCACAGGGGTGAAGAATCCTAACGGCCCCTATACGAAGAGTATTCAAACCGTAAATCCTTCTGCGCTTCTACCTAAAATGGGATTGAACACCCTGTTCCATAATGAAAAGACCGTAACCATAGCCATTCCCTTAGCTATCATTGTTGCGATTGTGGTATGGGTGGTGCTGAATAAGACGACTTTCGGCTATGAACTGAAGACTACGGGCTATAGCATGAATGCGGCAAAATATGCCGGCATGAACGAAAATCGGAATATCATCCTTTCCATGGTGATTGCCGGGGGGCTGGCAGGTATGGGAGCGGCTCTTCTGTATCTGTCCGGCATCGAAGAATGGCAGACGACAGCATCTTCGGTTCCGGCTATGGGATTTAACGGCATTGCTGTGGCATTTTTGGGAGGGCTGAATCCCTTTGGAGCGATCCTTTCCTCCTTTTTCATCCAGCACATCACCGGAGGAGGCGGCAATATCGACTTGAGTGTGTATTCCCCTCAGATTTCTGATTTGATTGCCAGTCTGATCATATATCTCTGTGCCTTTACCGGGTTCTTTAAGATGATGATCCGGAACCGTCTTTGCAGAAAAACGGTAGCAACGAAAGAAGGAGGGGTGGAAGAATGATACTTTTGATCCAATATACTCTGCTCTTTGCTTCTGTTTTGATGCTTGTAGCCTTGGGTGGATGTTTCTCTGAGCGCAGTGGTGTGGTGAACATCGCTTTAGAAGGTATTATGGTTCTGGGGGCCTTAGGTGGTGCCCTTGTGTTAAAATTTCTCCCTGTGGAAGCAGGAGCCTTGGCTATGGTAGCAACGGCCGCTGTTGCCAGTGCTGTGATG
This sequence comes from Faecousia sp., assembly GCA_045601945.1. Taxonomy (GTDB): domain Bacteria; phylum Bacillota; class Clostridia; order Oscillospirales; family Oscillospiraceae; genus JAZOXB01. Next base: position 4,413 of record JAZSAO010000004.1, read on the forward strand.
GGCGTGTTATGCTCCCTGTTCTTAGGAGTAGCTGCGATCCGTTTTAAGGCGGATCAGACCATTACCGGAACGGCGATCAATATGTTGGCAACTGCTGCCGCCACCGTAGGTGTTAAGGCCATGAATGCTGCCATCTCCGGTGGCAAGGATACTACATCCGATATTGCGTATCCCCATAGCAAGGATCTGCTTCTTGTGGATATAAACGGTTTTGGCTTGAACTGGTTTATGGTGATCGGGGTGGTTGCACTGGTATCTGCCTATTTCGTTCTGTTCAAGACTCGTTTTGGACTCCGCTTGCGTGCTTGCGGAGAGCATCCCCAAGCGGCAGACTCTGTAGGAATCAGTGTAAGTAAAATGCGCTACTCCGGTGTGCTTCTATCCGGTGTTCTGGGTGGTTTAGGTGGCATTGCATATATTACTGCCGGTGTCAGCTTGTGGAAGTTTGAAAACGGCATTGCAGGATTCGGTTTTTTGGCCATGGCGGTTATGATCTTTGGGGGTTGGCATCCTGTGAAAATCGGCCTTGCATCTTTGCTCTTCGGTTTCCTCCGTGCTTTGGGCAATGTGTATTCCGGCTTCGACTTCTTAGTTGACCTGAATCTTCCCGGCGTGTTATACAATATGCTGCCATACGTGATCTCTCTGGTCGTCCTGATTCTCAGTTCCAAAAACTCTCGCGCACCGAAAGCCGCCGGCATCCCATATGATAAAGGTCAACGATAATTTAGGCAGGTTCCGAAAGGGACCTGCTTTTTTTGATCCCTTCCGATGTTGCTAAATGTTGTATTGTCTATCCGTCTCCATTCCGTAAAGTGTGATATTATTTTATGATCTCAAAGGGATGTATAAACGAAAAATAGAATTGGCATACAAGAAAGATTACAAATTATTCACAAAATATTTTTACTTCACCCTTGACAAAATAGAGATTAGGTTGTATAGTTAGTTTAGCACTCGGGTGTATTGAGTGCTAAAAGCAACTTTGACCTTGAAGGGAGGAAGAATCGTGGAGCAAAAAGAGCTTTCCACCCGAAAGCAAAAAATCTTAAAGGCCATCGTGGATCTGTACATTCGCACGGCGGAGCCTGTTGGCTCCAAAACCATCGCACAGCTGACCGATATGGATTTTTCCTCTGCCACTATTCGCAATGAGATGGCGGAACTGACCAATTTGGGATATTTGGAACAACCCCATACCTCTGCCGGACGGATCCCCAGCCCCATGGGCTACCGTTTCTATATTGACCGTCTCATGCAGGATTACCGCTTGACCACCGACGAGGCCCAATCCATCAACCAGGCTATGGAGCTGCGATTACAGGAATTCGACCGTGCCATGAGTCAGGTAGGCAAGTTGATCTCTAAGCTTACCAATCTTCCAGCCTACGCCATGACTGCCCACACTGCAGGTACAGCGGTAAAGCGTTTTGAGATCCTTCCTGCAGACCGAAACAGCTTCATTCTGGTGGTTATGACGACTGACGACACGGTACGCAACAAGCTGATCAAGTTGCCACTGCAAGTAACGGAGACGGATTTGAAGCTTCTTTCCGCCGTCTTGAACGCAAGTCTCACAGAGATCTCTGTAGAGCAGTTCACGCCGGAACTGATTGACCGCGTAACACGAAGCGCAGGGGCTGCCGCAGGCTTGATCCCTGTGATCATCGACTTTACCACCCAGATGCTGGAACAGTGCCAGCGAGCGCAGGTCTATGTTACCGGACAGAATCGTCTTTTGGGTCACCCGGAATATCAAGACTTGGCAAAAGCGCAACAGGTTTTGGGAGCGATTGATGAGGAAACGATTTCAAACCTCCCTGCAAAGCTGGATCCCACCAGTCCTATGCAGATTTTGGTGGGGCCGGAAAATGTTTCAAGGGAACTGAAGGACACCTCCGTTGTTGTCACTCGATTTGACATCGGTGAAGGCATGCAGGGAATGATCGGTGTTGTCGGCCCCCAGAGAATGGATTACGCACAAATTACAGCAAGATTAAGCTACTTTGCAGAGGGCTTGGGGCGGATGTTCTCCAAACCGGAACTTTCGGATCCCTCTGTGAAAGCTGATGATACATTGGAGGACTAAATGGCAAAGAAAAGCAAACCCAACCCCGAAACTGAGGTTGCAGTAGAGAAGGATATGCAGACTCCGGAAGCCGAAGAGGCTACTCAGGAGGCACAGACTCCCGCAGAGGAATGTCCCAAGGAGCCTACTGAATTGGAAATGGCTCTGGCTGCACAGGCTGCGGAGCATGAGCGATATCTTTTCTTAGCGGCAGAATACGACAATTTCCGTAAACGCACCCAACGGGAGAAAAGTGAAATCTATCAGACCGCTTTGGCAGATGCTGCAAAGAAGTTCCTGCCTGTTTACGACAATCTCTTACGGGCTTTGCAGAACGAGACTGCTGACGAAGCCTATAAAAAGGGTGTAGAAATGACCATGAACGAACTGGTGAAGATCTTGGCTTCCATGGGCATCGAACCCTTTGGGGCAGTAGGTGAGACCTTCGACCCCAACAAGCACAATGCGGTGATGCATGTGGAAGACGAAGCCCTTGGTGAAAATGTGATTGCAGATCTTTTCCAGACCGGCTTCATGATGGGCGATAAGGTGATCCGCTTCGCCATGGTTAAGGTTGCCAACTAAGGCGACCAATGAATTTGTTTAAAATTTTGATTGATATATAGGAGGATTTTTATTATGGGTAAAATTATCGGCATTGATCTGGGTACCACCAATTCCTGCGTAGCAGTTAACGAAGGCGGCGAGCCTGTTGTTATCGCGAACGCAGAAGGCAACCGCACCACTCCTTCCGTAGTGGCTTTCTCCAAGACCGGTGAGCGTCTGGTTGGCCAAGTCGCAAAACGTCAGGCTGTTACCAACGCCGACCGCAGCATCTCTTCTATCAAGCGTCACATGGGCACTGATTATCGTGCAACCATCGGTGACAAGAAGTACACTCCTCAGGAAATTTCCGCAATGGTTCTCCAGAAGCTGAAGGCAGATGCCGAAGCTTATCTGGGCCAGCCTGTTTCCGAGGCTGTTATCACCGTTCCCGCATACTTCTCCGACGCACAGCGTCAGGCTACCAAGGACGCAGGCAAGATCGCCGGTCTGGAAGTCAAGCGTATCGTCAACGAACCCACTGCCGCAGCTTTGGCTTACGGCATTGACAAGGAAAACGAGCAGACCATTATGGTTTATGACTTGGGCGGCGGTACCTTCGACGTTTCCATTCTGGAAATCGGCGACGGCATCATCGACGTAAAGGCCACCAACGGCAACACCCGTCTGGGCGGCGACGATTTCGACAACTGCATTATGGACTATCTGGTAGCAGAGTTCAAGAAGGCAGAGGGCATCGACCTGTCTAACGACAAGGTTGCTATGCAGAGACTGAAGGAAGCCGCTGAGAAGGCAAAGATCGAGCTTTCCGGTGTCACCACTTCCTCCATCAACTTGCCCTATATCACTGCTGATGCAACAGGCCCCAAGCATCTGGACGTGACCCTGACCCGTGCGAAGTTCAATGAACTCACCGCACATCTGGTGGAAGCAACCTTGAACCCTGTCCGTCAGGCTATGGCAGATGCAGGCGTAACTGCAAATGATCTTGCAAAGGTTCTTCTGGTCGGCGGTTCCACCCGTATCCCCGCCGTGCAGGAAGCTGTTAAGAACCTCACCGGCAAGGAAGGCTTCAAGGGCATTAACCCCGACGAGTGCGTTGCACAGGGCGCAGCCATTCAGGGCGGCGTTATGGGCGGCGACGTCAGCGGTCTGGTTCTGCTGGACGTGACTCCCCTGTCTCTGGGTATCGAGACGCTGGGCGGCGTTTGCACCCGTCTGATCGACCGTAACACTACCATCCCCACCAAGAAG
>JAZSAO010000005.1:0-4374 GCA_045601945.1 Faecousia sp.
AGTTGCAACCTAGAGTTGTCTTCCTAAGACCGCTTGGCCTCCGACTTCTTAGCCTCTTCTACAGACAGACCGTTGAGGAAGCCGGAGTTGACCATGATTCCGGTCTCACAATCGGTGAAAGCAGCTTCTTCGATGTTGCCACCCTGAACGACCTCGATGAGTTCGCAACCAAACTTCTTGGCAAAGGCCCAGTCACGATCATCGTGAGCAGGAACTGCCATAATCGCACCGGTACCATAGGTAGACAGAACATAGTCGGAAATGAAAATGGGAATTTCCTTATCGTTCACAGGGTTGATACCCTTAACGCCCTTGAGCATAACGCCGGTCTTATGCTTTGCGAGCTCAGTACGCTCAAAGTCGGACTTTGCAGCAGCTTCTGCCTGATATGCCCTAACTTCCTCGGCATTTTCCAGCTTATCCATCCACTTTGCCACAAGAGCATGCTCGGGAGAGAGAACCATGTAGGTAGCACCAAAGAGGGTGTCGGGGCGGGTAGTGAAAACAGTGATCTCATCGCCTAAAGTAGAGCCGAAACGAACCTCTGCACCGGTAGAACGACCGATCCAGTTTCTCTGCTGAGACTTGACGCGATCAATGAAGTCAACATCATCCAGATCGTCCAGAAGTCTCTGTGCATACTCGGTGATCTTCAGCATCCACTGGCTCTGCTCCTTGCGGATAACAGGGCTGCCGCAACGCTCACAGCCGTTATCAACGACTTCTTCGTTTGCAAGAACGCACTTGCAGGAGGTACACCAGTTAACGGGCATCTGTGCCTTATAGGCAAGTCCCTTCTTAAACATCTGGAGGAAGATCCACTGGGTCCACTTGAAATACTTGGGATCGGTGGTGTCGATCTCTCGATCCCAGTCAAAGCTGTAGCCAAGAGCCTGAAGCTGAGAACGGAAGTTCTTTACGTTAGTCTCGGTGACAACTCTGGGATGGATGTGATTCTTAATAGCATAGTTTTCCGTAGGAAGGCCAAATGCATCGTAGCCCATAGGGAACAGGACATTCTGACCCATCATACGGTGCTTTCTTGCAATGGTATCCATAGCGGTATAGGGACGAGCATGTCCAACATGAAGGCCTACGCCGGAGGGATAGGGGAACTCGATCAGGGCATAGAACTTTTCCTTATCGGCACCGGTAACAGATGCATAAAGATTCTTTTCTTGCCAAATCTTTTGCCATTTTTTCTCAATAGCTGTAAAATCGTATTTCATTATGCATTCTCCTCAAAATTTACAGGAATTTCCTTAGCGTCGTTCCAGAGACGCTCGAGATCATAAAATTCACGGGTCTCGTTGGTAAAAACATGTACTACCAGACAACCGAAGTCCAGAAGTACCCAAGTACCGCCACGATGTCCCTCGCGATGAAGGAGGGTCTCCCCCATCTCGTCCTGCACAACAGCCTCTACGCAATCGCAAAGGGTCTTTACATGGGTGTTAGAGTTGCCGGTGCAAATCAGGAAATGATCTGCAATACTGGTAACATCCGTCACTTCCAGCAACTTAATACCGATACCCTTTTTGTCGTCAAGTGCTTTTGCTGCACGCAATGCAATTTCTTTCGGTGTGTTCATAGAAATTCTCCTTTTCTTAAACTTAAGACTTAGGTTGTTTCGTTATCAGAATCATGCCCTTCGGGAGTAGATTCCGTTTTTTCTTCATTTTCAGTAGATTCTTCATCTTCTGTAGGATCTTGTTCTGCAGGGGGATCCTCTTCCGGCTCATTATCGTCGGAGTCTCCGTCTTCATCCGTTTTACTTTCCGTTGTTTCTTCTGTCGAACTGGAGAAACCATAATCGGAATACTCTCCATCCCCGCTTGCCCCCTGCTCTTGACGGAAGTTCACGGAAAAAACTGTCAATTCCTTCTGCAAAGGGTTAAAATATTCGTTGAGCAATTCAACTGCCTTCTCGGGATCGACTTCGTAGTAGGTTTCTTTTTCAATTTCCTTTTCTCCACCGGGCAGTGCTCTGCTGAATGCATTTTCAAAATCAAAATCTGCCAGCAAAAATCCAAGATATGCAAGTTCTTCTACTGCCAAATCCGTATCTGCAATCTGAGACAGCTTTACGCTAATTTCAGAAATACGGCTCTTATCTGCCAGAAGCGCATCTATCAGAGAGAGTAAAAATGTTCTCTGTACCCGTGGGGGATCCGTTTCCACATCGTTCCAACTGTTCTTAAAACGGAACAGTTCGAAAGCAGACTTTCCGTCTAAAGTCTGCGTTCCACTTTTCAGGTTGTGGTATGCAGGACTTTCCGGAACATCGAAGGACAAGCCGCCCACTAAGTTGAGAGCCTCTGTCAGCGTATCTTGATCCAAAACAAAATAATAATCAGGCGCAAATCCTATCATGCCACGAACTGCATCCTTTACAGCTGCCACTCGTTTGGATTTTTCGTAGGAGGCATAGATATTCTTTGCCTTGGGAACTTTGTAGTCTCCTGCAACATAGGTATCTCTGGGGATACTGATCATAGACAGAGACCGTTCTGCTAAATTGACACTGCAAAGGATCTGCGTGTCGTTCCGATCTCCTTCTACAGCCAAGAGCAAAATATTGATCACGGGAGAAGCATAGCTGCTTTCCGGTTCTTTCAGATCCAACTGATAGGGATCATCCTCTCCCTGTGTTACCGGCTGTGTCGGAGGGATATTGACCTCATATTCCAAAGGCTTAACTTTAGAAATCTCCGTCTCCTGTGGTTCTACGATGCCACTTTGACGGATCAAGTATAAGGACATGGCAACTGAGAAAATGAAGATTGCCACAGACAATACAAACAATACCGCTGCGCGGATACCGGCGTTCCTTCTTCCGGATGCTTTTCGTTCCTCATCTTGCCCGGAAACAAAGGATGTCGTATTGTCGTCAAATTGGTTTCTCATTGATTATGCTTCCTTTCCTGTAAAAAGCGCAATGCAGCGGCTGAATGTGGATCCACCTCGGCACCTCGGGATCGAACATAGGAAATCGTCATTTCCAATCCTCTCATCAAGGCGGCATCCAAATCTGTCCATGTTAGCTGTCGCAATTCATCGATCCCATCCATATCCCGATTCGGTTCCATATAATCTGCAAGATAGAGGATCTTCTCCATCAAGGACATATGATCTCGACCGGTAGTGTGCCATTCAATCGCACTGCAAACAGTTTCCGACTCTCCAAATATCCGACAGGCTACAGCCGCTCCTGTTTTCGCATGGAGAAGCTTGGGGTGTTCCCGCTCAAAGCTTCCCAACATCATAGCATATTTTTCACATAATTGCAACTGTTCCGTAGGATTTAACGCTTTGGTAATATCATGGAGAATTCCGGCCCGTCGAGCCTCCTCCGCAGAAGCACCATAGTGCTCTGCAAGTGCTTCTGCAGTTTCACTGCAGCCAATGACATGATTTACTCTTTTGCTCTTGTGAAGGCTGAGTGCAACTTCTCGCAGTTCTTCGTAGGGAAGACCTTTCAGGTCTCTGCCTGCATAGTATAATCCCTGTTCTCGAATATAAGCCATAACTTGAGGTGCCAAATATACATCTGCCGATTGGAATGCAATCATCGCACGAACAGAAGTTGAGGAATGTGGCAGATATCGGTTCTCTACAAAGGCGATCCTCGCCCCAAGCTTTTCTTCCAGTACAGCTGCACAGCTTTTTAGTCTTGCGGGAGAATCTGCATCTCGATGAGCAACTGCAAGGGTAACCTCTTTTGTGATCCGTTCCGGTTGATACCACGATCCGAAAGAATAGAACATATCCGTTCCCATAAGAAGGAACAACTCATCTTGAGGGTAGTCCTTCCGTAAGATCTCAACAGTATCCGCGGTATAACTAAGCCCCTCCCGTTTGATCTCCAGATCCAAAACCTCTGTAGATTCCATATCCCGAACTGCCAGACGCGTCATTTCCAATCGTTGTAAAGCCGTGGGAGAATTGGAACTCAGAGTCTTATGGGGAGGATCTCCCGCCGGAATGATCAAAAGCCGATCTAAGTCCAATTGTCGGACAAATTCCTGCGCTGCCAAAATATGCCCCTCATGGGGAGGGTTAAAGCTGCCGCCAAAAATGCCGATCTTTGCCATAGGTCACACTCCTTCCCTTTTCGCTTTGGGATCATCAATCCTGCTGGCTTTTTCTCTTCTCAATTGCGGCAGCAATGGCAGACTGCCTGAAGTATTCATTCCGCTTTTCTCGTTCTTCCTTCGCTTTGCGACGACGCTCCTGCGCACCGCGGCGTACGGGATTGGCCTTCTTTTTCTTCAGTTCACGGGCCAGTTTTGCAGCTTCCTGTGCCTTCTTTTCGGATTTCTTGTAAATAACGAATTTAGAGCCTACACACTGGATCCCTTCGCAACCGATAAC
>JAZSAO010000006.1:0-10143 GCA_045601945.1 Faecousia sp.
CCATGGGCATAGTCCTATCATGAAATTATTCAGCAGGTGTGGTAGAGGGAACAGGATCGGGGGTAGAGTTGCCATTCTCAACCATCTCGTCTACGTTCATAAAGGGAACGATACCGTTTTCTCCCGTCATAAAGGTAGGTAGCTTGCCATCCCAAGTCTGGGCATAGGTGTAGTCGATCAGAGCCTGTGTCAGGGATTCAGCGATCTCACGGTTTGCCTTTGCCTCTGCTTCTGCGGCGGTAACGATCTGGTATGCGGCAGCATCTGCTTCTACCTTCTTGATCTCTGCGGCAGCGTTAGCTTCGATGACCTTCTGCTCTGCTTCGGTCTCGGCGCGGAGCTTGTTCTGCTCTGCAACCTGCTTGGCTTCTACCGCATCGGTGAAGGCATCGGTAAAGTCCATATTCTCAATAGAAGTGCCTACCAGTTCAATGTTGTACTGGAGCAGTTTTTCTTCCAGAACGATCTCGATTTCGCCGGCCATATCACTACGGCTGGAGATCAGAGCCTCTGCATTGTAGCGGGCAGTGACGATCTTCACGGCTTCCGTAATGCAGGGAGCGATCACAGTGTTATAATAGTCAGTGCCAATGGTCTTATAGATGGTCATTGCATCCTGCTTGCTGATCTGATAGTTTACAGTGTAGGTCATAGAGACTTCCTGAATATCGGAAGAGAAGCAAGACATATCCAAGGTGCTCTTCTGGACACGATTATCCATCTTAACGACTTCCTGCCAAGGCAGCTTAAAATGTACGCCTGCTTCCAGTGTAAAGTTTTCTACCTTACCGAAGGTAGTCACAACACCGGTGTGTCCCGTGGGAACAGATACGTAGCAAGCCAGAACCATAATACCCAAGCCCAGAACAGCCAAAAGTTGCTTCTTGTTCAGCTTCCATTCTACCTTGGTACCGTAGCAAATACCCAGAGCCAAGAACAGAGCCAAGGTAATTACAATACCGATCACAAACAATGCCATAGTTTGTTCCTCCTATATTTGATATATTATTTCTTATTCTGAGCCAGCCACTGCGCCAGTGCATCTGCCATGGCGTTGTTTTTCGGCTCTTCCTTCTTTTGATTTTGCAAATAATTCTGCACATCCCGTTTCCCTGCGCCGGCGGAGGCTCTCCGTTCCTTAAAAGCAGACAGCTTTTCACGATAGCCGCAAACACAGGCGAACATCTGATTATCTCCTTCTCCCCGGAGTTCCATTTTCTTGAAACAATTGGGGCAACGGGCATTGGTGGTCTGGGTCACAGACTTGCGATAACCGCATTCTCTGTCGGGACAAACCAGCATTTCTCCCTTCTTGCCCTTTACAAGCAAGAGGAACTTACCGCAATCGGGACAAGCCTTACGGGTCTGATTGTCATGGGTGTACTTTGCCTCGCTGAGTTTCACATCATTAACCAGCTTCCCTGCATAGGCCCGCATTTCTTCGATAAACTTAAAGTCTCGCTCCTGACCCTTGGCGATTCGGGACAGACGATCTTCCCACTTTGCAGTCAGTGTGGCAGAGCGGAGATCCTTAGGTGCCAGTTCTACCAACTGCATTCCCTTAGAGGTAGGAACCAGTTCCTTCCCTCGCCGTTCAATGTAGAAGGCGGAAAACAGCTTTTCGATAATATCTGCACGGGTGGCAGGGGTACCCAAGCCACCGGTTTCTTCCAAGATCTTACGCTGTTCCTTATCCTGCACCTGCGTCTGGGGATGCTCCATTGCTGTGAGTAAGGTGGCTTCCGTATATCTGGGAGGAGGCGGAGTCTTCCCTGTGGTCACCTGAACAGAAGAAACCTTCAGTCGCTGCCCCTGTCTCACATCCGGCAGACTCTGGCTGTCATCTTCTTCCTCCTCAAAGGAGAAGTTCCGATCATAGACCGCCTTCCAGCCTTGATTCAGCACGATTTTTCCCTTGGCTGTGAAGGTGTGTCCACCACAGTTCAGGGTCAGTTCCACTTCCTCATATTCATAGGGAGGCATCAAGACCGCCAAGAAACGCCGTACTACCAGATCGTAAATATTCCGCTCCGGACCGGACAGCCGCCATAAGTCGGGGCTTTCTTCCGTGGGAATGATGGCATGGTGATCCGTGACCTTGGCATTATTCACCAGATACTTGGTCTTTAAGGGACGATTCCGCATAATTTCCTGTGCAAAGGGCTTGTAGCTGTCTACCATAACCGCCTTCAGCCGATCCGGCAGGGTAGGAACCACATCATCGGAAATATATCGGGAGTCTGTTCGGGGATAAGTCAGTAGTTTATGCTGTTCGTAAAGAGACTGCATAAGATTCAAAGTCTCTTTAGCAGAATAAGCATACTTTTTGTTGGCATCACGCTGGAGCTCCGTCAGGTCATATGCCGCAGGAGGTGGGGTCTGACGACGCATTTTCCGCACTTGGGTCAGAACGCATTCCCCCTTTTCACAGGCGGCTGCGATCTTCTCCATAACATTACGGTCAAAGCTACGGGAATTGTTGTTCTTATCCCGATAGGTCGCAGAGAATCCACCGGCCTTCAGCCGTACACCATAATATTCTCTGGGAACAAAATTCCGGATCTCCTTTTCCCTGTCAACGATAAGAGCCAGAGTCGGCGTCTGAACACGACCTGCGGAAAGCTGGGCATTGTGACGGCAGGTCAGGGCGCGGGTCACGTTAAGACCTACGATCCAGTCTGCCTCGCTTCGCGCCTGTGCAGAACGGAACAAATTATCATAGTCCGATGCGGGGCGGAGTTTTGCAAAGCCTTCTTTAATGGCCTTATCCGTTTGGGAAGAGATCCACAACCGCTTAGTGGGCTTCTTCCACCCGGCTTTCACCATGATCCATCGGGCAACCAGTTCACCCTCTCGCCCTGCATCTGTGGCAATGATCAATTCGGAGATATCTCCCCGCTTCATGAGGCTCTGGACGACTTTAAACTGCCGAGCCGTCTGTCCGATCACTACCAGCTTCATATTCTGGGGAAGCATGGGAAGGTCTGCCATATCCCACTTTTCCCACTTTTTTTCGTACACATCGGGATCCGCTAAGGTAACCAAATGGCCAAGCGCCCAAGTTACCACATAGCGGTCTCCTTCCAGATAGCCCTCGCCGCCTCGCTTGCAACCCAGCACACGGGCAAGCTCACGGCCTACTGATGGCTTCTCGGCTAAAACTAAGGACTTTCCCATTAGTCAATTACCTTAATAGAAGTAATGCCGGGCTGCTTCTCGGTGGGAACGGAACCGTTGTCGTCGGTCACGACAGAAGTGCTGTATTCACAAACTGCATCAACGATGTCCATACCCTCGGTAACATAGCCGAAGCAAGCATACTGACCATCCAAGAACTGAGAATCCTGATGGACGATAAAGAACTGAGAGCTTGCGCTGTCCATACTGTAGCCGTTTCTTGCCATAGAGATAGCACCACGGGTATGGCTCAGGTTGTTGGCTACACCATTGGCAGTAAATTCGCCCTTAATATCGATATCGGAGCCACCCATGCCGGTACCTTCGGGATCGCCGCCCTGCATCATGAAGCCTTCCATGATCCGGTGGAAGGTCAGTCCGTTATAGAAGCCGCTTTCTGCAAGATTCAGGAAATTAGCAACGGTAATGGGGGCAACGTCTGCATCTAACTCTACGGTAATGGTGCCGTAGTCGGTTACATCAATGGCAACATGATGCTTGCCGCTGATGGTCGCAGCATCATAGCTGCCGGGAGCATGGGCCCCTGTGCTGACCGCCTCATTAGAGATCGTGGTGGGGGTACCGTCATCACCGGTGGTAAAGGTCGGTTCCTTGCCCCAATCCACGCAGAAAATCAAGATCAAAGCAGCCGCGACCACAGCTACAGCGATACCGCCAAAGAGCCCCAGCTTCTTCAGCTTTGCCTTCTTGATTGCGTCGGCCGCTTTCTGTTCTGCTACCTTCTTGCCGTCACAGAGGGCGCAGTAGCCCTTATTGCCCATAGGGCGTCCACATTTCTTACAATTCATTTCTTTTCCTCCTGTTATATGTTTTGGGGTGCATTTGCGATAATGCCTCCGCCTATGACTATATCGCCGTTATAAAATACGGCGGTTTGTCCCGGTGTCACTGCCCGTTGGGGCTGTTCAAAGATCAGTTCGCATCCATTCTCATAGGGGATCAGGGTTGCTTTTGCGGTTTTGGCGCTGTAGCGAAGCTTCGCCTCTACCTCTATGGGGCCTGCAGGCTTATCAAAGGGAATATAATTCACCTGTTCTACCCATACATTCCGAGAAAACAGATCCTCGTTATCTCCGATGACCACATCGGTTCCCCGTTTCCCCAGAACATAGGCTCGCTGACCGAAGGCCATTCCCAGCCCTCGCCGCTGTCCTACGGTGTATGCCTCTAAGCCACGGTGCTTTCCAAGGATTTCTCCCTCCGGAGTGATGAAATTCCCCTCCTGTGGGATCAGACCATGTTCCGTCAGGTACTTCATATAATCTCCATTGGGGACAAAGCAGATATCTTGGCTATCCCGTTTCTTGGCGACTGCAAGTCCGGCTTCTGCCGCAAGACTTCGTGTTTCGTCCTTGCTCAGCACGTCACCCAATGGGAACAGGCTGCGGGAAAGCTGATATTGATCCAGCCCACAGAGCATATAGGTCTGATCCTTGGCTCCATCGGCTGCACGGATCAGGAGTGTACGCTCCCCTTCCGGTTTAAGCCTAGCATAATGTCCCGTAGCAACCCCCTCATACCCCAATTCCATAGCCTTATCCAAAAACAAACCAAACTTCATTTTTCGATTGCACAAAACACAAGGATTTGGGGTTCCACCGGACACATAAACCTGTCTAAAATCTTCGATAATACTTTCCTTAAATTCCTTCCGCATATCGAAGCAGTGGAAAGGGATTCCGAGGGTAGCCGCTGCCTGTCTTGCATCTTCTACTTCCGACTCTCCACCGTCTCGCAAAAGCATGGTGGCTCCCCCTACTTCATACCCCTGTTTCTGCAGGATGATAGCAGCGGCAGCAGAATCCACACCTCCGGAAAGAGCAACTAAAATTTTCTTCATAAAGTCACATCCTTTCCTTATAGAATACCGCATTTTTATAAAAAATGCAAGTACTGTGTTGACCTTATGAGATTTTACGGTATAATAGAATGGAGAATCACGAAAAATTTACAATCAGGGAGATATTTATGTTATCATTCAGACCTATTGCAGTGGAGGATCGCGACCTGTTGCACCGTGTACTTTGGGATGCAGAAGGTCATGGTAGTGAGTACTCCTTTGCCAATTTGTTTTTTTGGGGAGATCAGCAGATCTGTACCCAATTCCATATACCCTTGATCCTGAGTCGCTTCGGCAACTGGATAGCCTATCTTTATCCACGTACCACAGAGTATACCACCATTCTTTTGGAGGATGCGAAAGAACGGGGGATCCCCTTCCGCTACTGGGGCATGACCTTGGAAGAAAGCGCCGCGTTGGATCGTGCCTTCCCGAATCAATTCCAAATCAATGCCTCCCGTAACAGCTTCGACTATGTCTATGACATCGAAAGACTCTGTACCCTCAGTGGGAAAAAACTCCAATCCAAACGGAACCACTGCAACCGCTTTGAGCAGGATCATCCGGACTATCAAGTTCTCCCCCTGACACCGGAACTGTTAACGCAATGTGGAGAATTCGCCATCCGCTGGTACGAGGAGCACGCCCATCTCCACGATCCCTCTGACTATGACAAAGAGCGGATTGCTATCGCAAAAGCCTTTGAACATTTCGATGCCTTAAAAATGGAAGGCATTGCTCTGGTTTGCGACCTGGGCTTAGTGGGATTTTCCATGGGCAATCGGATTCGTGAGAATATGTTTGACGTAAACTACGAAAAAGCTTTGGCCGCAGTAAACGGAGCCTATCCCATGGTGAATCGGGAGTTTGCAAGATACCTCCACACACAGTACCCCTCCATCCGCTACCTGAATCGAGAAGACGACATGGGCATCCCCGGATTACGGAGAGCAAAGGAAAGTTATTATCCGGACATTCTTTTAGAAAAATACGTCGCGGAGGCAATCCTATGAAATACGGCATTGGGAAAAAATCGGATCTACCGGCATTGACAAAGCTGTGGGCCACTTGTTTCGGAGACGACCCCAAGGAGATCCAAGGCTTCTGGTCTGCCACCTTTGATCGGATCCATGTATATACCGCTTCAGAAGGTAATAAGATCCTCACTATGGCCTGTGTGATTCCCACCCACTTTGTAGACGAAGAGGGAGAAAGCCATTCCTGTGGTTATGTGTATGCCGTCTGTACCGACCCTCGCGCCCGCGGTCGTGGAATTTGCGGCGAACTAATGGCATATATCCACAAGCACTGCAACTTTGCCTATACCGCACTGGTTCCCGCAGGAGAAAGTCTGTTCTCCTTCTACGAAAAGATGGGATATACCACCTGCTTTTACAATCAAGAATATACCGTTCAGCCCCAAAAGAGCGGTAAGATCCGCCCTGCCACGCCGGAAGTCTATCGTTCCATTCGGGAACTGCAGCTTTATGATAATTTCTTATCCTACGAAGAATACCTCCTTCCCTGCGCCGGACAGCTTTACCGCATCGAGACGGAGGAAGGTCTCTACTGCGGTTGCTGCTATAAAAAAGGTGACACCCTCTTGATCCGAGAACTCCTTCCCGATGCTCCCGAGGCCGCCGCAGCCCTCTGCGCCCACTTGAACTGTAAGAGCGCCGTCGTGCGGACTATGGGAGGGAAGAATTCCTTTGGAATGATGAAAGCGCTAAAAGGCGGTTCCCTTCCGGATCACGGATATTTAGGTTTGGCTTTTGATTAAATTTTTCTGTCTCACAGGAGGTATTCTCCCGTGAGACAGAAAGGATAGCCGCCCCACCGGGGGAGCAGTGGGGATCCTATCTACCCTGTATCCATATCATACTCCCACAGCCCTCATAAATATAGATGCAGAATCTGCAAAATAAACCGGTCTATTTTGCACTTCCTTTTGCTTTTCCACCATAATAGAAATAAGAAACGCACAAAGTATCCACGGTTCGACAGTTAGGATACTTTGCGCGTTTTTCGCAAAATAGAAGAGATCAGGGGTATATCGGCACATAAATGATAATGTGACTATTGGAAACGGCACTTTCAGCAATCTTATGCCGAAAGTGCCGATATTATTATCAAATTGGTTTATCTCCTGTCAGGGATTGATACTGCTCCATATTGATCCGTCCCTTTGCCATCATCTGTTCTGCCCAAAGCTGCAAGGTCTCCACCGTAATGGATACCTGCTCCAAGCTTTTCTGGATCATTACGAAATCCATCAACTCATCATCACTGATCTCACCATCTACAGTGATCTCTACAAGGCGCTCCTTGTGCCGCTGCACTGCGTTGAGGGATGCCAACATTTCCAGCACGATCTGGGACAGGTCTTTTACTTTGATCTGAGGAACATATAATCTCCCAATGGGACACTGTGTCGCACAATATACATTGCAAAGAGACGGCTCCTTATAGATCTCTGCCATGCGACAAACCTCGTCGGGATGTGGGAGTGTCTTTTCACTCTCGATCCGTTCGATCCGTTCCGGGGAGATCCATTCCATCTCCGCAGATGCCTTTTCCCTGCTAAACTGCTGTGCCTCTCTCGCCTGCTGATATGCATTTTTGTTTTCCTTAGAAGATGCTCGACCCATGATCCGTCTCCTTTTTCTTTCTCTTTCACACATCTATTATACAGCATAATGAAATAACTGTCAAATCGTTTCTGCGATTTTTGAATGATTCATCTGAGACAGCACATTTATTATCTTCCGACTGCCGACCAACGGCAAAAAAAATGAATTTTTTATAAAATACTGAAATAACAGTAGAAAAGTAGAGCAAAATGCGTTATAATATGGTTTTAGACAAAGGAAAGGAGAATCGGCATATGGGTTTTGACTCCCTGCTGGGTAATCATCGGCTCAAAGAACGACTGACCATCGCATTGCAAAAAGGACAGACTTCCCATAGCTATCTTATTTCCGGTCCTCTGGGCTCCGGCAAGCACAGTCTCGCCACCTTACTGGCTGCAGCGCTCCAATGCACCGGGGAGAATAAGCCCTGTTGCCGCTGTAACCAATGCCGTAAGGTTCTGGAAGGCATTCACCCCGATGTAATTACCGTAGACGATCCGGAGAGAAAGACCATCTCCGTTAAGCTGGTTCGTCAGATCTGCAGTGATCTATATATTCGTCCCAACGAGGGGAATAAAAAAATCTATCTATTCCCCCGTGCTCAGGATATGCGAATCGAGGGTCAGAACGCTCTGTTAAAATGTATCGAAGAGCCGCCCTCCTATGGTGTGTTCCTTTTTCTTACAGAGCATTCCGAGCAGCTACTGACTACCATTCGCAGTCGCTGCGTAGAATTACGGATGTCCCCTCTTTCAGATGCCCTTCTTCAGCAGGAATTACGCAAAAGATTCCCTTCGGAGGATCCCTCTACCCTATCTGCCGCTCACCTGAGAAGCGAAGGCTATTTGGGACAAGCCCTCAAACTCATGGAAGAGAAAGCCGCACTCCTGCCGCAAACAGAAGCTTTTGTGAAAGCATACTGCAGTGCCGACCCTGCCGCCCCATTGTTATCCGTTCTGGTACCGATGGAAAAGCTGAAGCGTGAACAGCTTCGTTCCATCTTCCCGGAATGGCTCATGCTTGTCTCTGCCGCGCTCCGCGTTCGTAGCGGTTTGCCTTCTGTCCATCCTCTGTGCAGACAGCTGGCAGATTCACGTTCCACCGCCGCCCTTCTCCGATGTGCAAAGGCTATCCAAGAAGCCATCGACTTAGTCGAAGCAAATGTAGGTGCAGCCCATATTTGCGGCGCTTTATCAATTTTACTTCGTTAAAGGAGTTTTTATGAAACAGATACCACAAGATGAACTGAATTATGAACAGAATGATGTATTAACAGTTCCCGAAGAAACTGTAGAAGCCACGCTTCCTCAGGAGACACCTTCCGACCCCATCCCATCCGAAGAGACCCCCAAACAAGAAAAGTCTGTAGAAATGGTCACTGTCTGTGACATCCAATTCCGCAATAACAGTAAGATCTATTATTTTGCTCCCGGCAGCATCACTGTGTCCACGGGGGACAATGTGATTATCGAGACCTCTCGCGGATTGGAATACGGTCTCTGTGTTCGTGGTAACCATTCCATTCCCGTCTATGAGACCATTTCCCCTCTGCGGAATGTCATCCGAATCGCTACAGAAGAAGACACCGCCATCGACACCTACAATCGAGAACGGGAAAAGAAAGCATATCAAATCTGCTTAAAGAAGATCGAAGAATTAGGTCTGGAAATGCAGTTAGTTTCCGCAGAGTGTGCCTTTGACGGCAGTAAGATCCTGTTCTTCTTTACCTCCGAAGGTCGTGTAGACTTCCGTGAACTGGTCAAACTTTTGGGTTACACCCTCCATAGCCGTATCGAACTGCGACAAATCGGCGTTCGAGATAAAGCAAAAATGGTAGGTGGATTAGGCATTTGCGGTCGCCCCTTCTGCTGTGGTCAGTTCCTAAAGGATTTCCAGCCCGTTTCCATCAAGATGGCTAAAACCCAGAATCTCAGCTTGAATCCTACCAAGATCTCCGGCACTTGCGGCAGACTCATGTGCTGTCTCAATTACGAGCAAGCCGCTTACGAAGATCTTCACCGTACCAGCCCTAAGGCGGAATCCTTTGTTGATACCCCTGACGGCAGAGGCACCGTTACCGATGTAAACCTGCTGAAACAGAGCGTCCGTGTCCGTCTGGAAAAACAACCGGACACTATCGTATGCCACAAAAACTGCGACATTTGCGTGCTCCGTAGCGGTAAGGCCAAAAAGACCGATGAGCCCATTCCCGAAGATCTGGCCCCCATTTCCGGCAACAAGCAATCTAAGCCTGCGGAAAAACCTGCTTTTTCTGCTTATTTAGATCCCGGCTATCAGAGCAAGTCCCGTACTCGCGTTCCCGAAACGCCGGAAGTCCCTGCAGAAGATAAGAAAATCCGCCGTCGAGCAAAAGCCCAAAAATTAGGTGATGCGCTCAACAAGGAACTCATTCTGCCGGAACCCGTAGCCCCCCCTGTACAAAACATCCCCGATCCCGAAGCCGGTAAGGAAATT
>JAZSAO010000007.1:0-10383 GCA_045601945.1 Faecousia sp.
TCCCTTCGGCAGTAGCCAAATGACCAAGAATCTTTTGGAGATTTTCTTAATCAGGCTGTCCCGAAATACCTCAATAGTTACCAAGAACCAAAGACGTAGCTATTTGATCGATGGCGTTGACGTACCCTACCCTGTAAAGGAAATTTTGGACATTCTGCAAGAAAATATCTATGGTAAATTGACTGTAGGAGACATTGCTGCCGCCGTAGGCAAGAGCGAAAGCACCGTAAAACAGCTTTTCTCCCAATATCGCAAAAGCGGCATTATGAAATACTATAACGGCCTGAAAATCAAGGAGGCCAAACGACTCATCAGAGAAGGCAACTGCAACATGGCCCAGATCTCCGATCTGCTCCACTTTGACAACCCCCAGTATTTCTCCAAGTGCTTCAAATCCTTTACAAACATGACCCCCAGTGAATATAAAACGTCGATCTTAAATCGCTGATAGAGAAAAGAAAAGCACCTGAATCCGCTTTTGGATCCGGGTGCTATTCTTCGGTGAATTGGATGACTTCTTCGATTTTGCAGGATAGTGCGGTACAAATGCGATCCAGTACATAGCTATCATATCGTTTTACTTTGTTCTTATAGTAATTGTCGATGACCTGATATTGTATACCGGTACGCTTAGCCAACTCGTAACGGCTAATGTTGTATTTGGCAAGCGTTGTGTCTAAACAAATGCGAATCATGGCTTTGTACACCCCTTTTCTATCCCTTGTATTGTATTTGATAATATACGCTCTTGACAATACATCTGATAGAGTATATATTTATATAAATATATACTGGTGTGTATTACTGTTTTAGGAGGAAAAGATGAAAGAAGAACTATATCGTAAAATGTACGCAAAACTATGTGTAGCCGTTTCTGAAGCCATTGATCTTCTGCAAGAGTCGGGGCAAGGGTTGTATGTCAGCGAGGAACTAAAGAAAGCCCTGTGGGATGCGGAAGAACTGTATCTACAGTACGATGAGAACCAAGAACCATCCTCGTTGGAGATATGATCCTTTGGAGAGCACATGACCTTCAAACGGCTCTACAAACTGGGGTCTATACGATCACAAGCAAGCGCTCCCGTCAGGAAGAGATTCTTGACGGGAGCGCAGTTTTATTGGGCGAGATTATTGGAAATAAGCCCGGGCGGAGTTGCCGTAGAGCATCATCATGGTACAGCATTGTGCCAATGCATCTCCTGTGTGAATACGGGAGGAGCAGTAGCTTTCGATACTGTACAAGCAGGTGCTTTGCAGGATGCCGCCGCAATACAGTTTAGCGGTAACAGGGGTACTCATTTCCGATGCGTTCAGAGAATCTACCGTAAGGGCATAATAACGGTCATTGTTGTACAAACGGAAGGATTCATTGCCATAACGAGCGGTAAAGGTGCTTCCGTCGGCTTTTTTATAGGAAATTTCGATTTCTGCATCTTCGGCTTTGGAGAAGACAAAGATCAGTTCTACTTTATTCCCCATTTGCAAGGCGTTCCCGACAAAGGTATAGGATGCATTCGCCTCATCCGTAACGGTTTTGATGTTGTTTAGCTGCAGAGAAGCCGGCGCGCTTGCCAATGCCTGTTCTTCTGCAGTGAGAGGGTCGTTTGCCAAGAGAGTAAGATTATAGTTCTTATAGATTTGAGCGGCTGTACCGTAATTTAGCAGATCCACGCAGAGGGTCTTTAACTTGGGACCGGAAGCAGATTTGTGAAGTTGATTCAGAGCATAGGTTTGTACGCTGTAGCGATCGGTTTTGCCTACGTATTCTACACCCTTTCGGTAGCCGTATATGGTTGCTCGCAGGGAGGATACCATTTCTGTTCCGTAAACCTCATCCAGAACGACTTTGCTGAAACCTTCGCTATAGTCCTCGAATGCGCCGAAGGTATAGGTTTTGGTTTCCGTGATCCAACCAAAGTCATCATAGATATCCTTTTCAATCAGGATCTTATAGGAATCATAGGTCAGATGTTGGGTCGGGATAATAAAGTTGACTTGGATGCTGTTTGCCAGAGACAGAGAATGGTTGGTAAAAGTCAGATTGGGATCTTCTTGGGATTGGGAAGGATAACTGCCACAGATGCAGGGACCGTTTTCATAGGAGCAGTTTTCTATCGCGGTATTGCCACAGAAAGTGCAGCCTTTTTGATGGGTTTCGTTTCCTAAATCGGTATAAGCGTAGCTATGATCGGATGCGGGAATGCCCTTGCCGGCTTCTAAGATCTTATCACAGATGATGCAGACCAGATCTCCTGTATAGCCGTCTGCCTCGCAGGTGGCAGGGACGGCATTTTCTACCTGACTTTCCCCATGGGAGCACCATTCTTGGGGGAAACGGGTGGTATAGTACAAAGTGGGATCACTTTCCGATATTAAGTAGTAGAGCTGGATGGAATTCTGATACCCTGCATTGTAGCAGGCGAAGGTGTTGTTACTGCTGTTGTAGCGAATCATATTGTTGGAACTTGCCCCAACACTCTTCAGTCCAACGGTGTTGGTGGAGGTATATCTGGTAAGCCCCCATGAGCCATAGGCATCCAAAGTCTGTGAAGAGCCCAAAGTGTTAGAGGATGCATCCTGTACACGGAGATACCCCTTTTCATCCCGGAAGGAAAGCTGTCCTGTTTGGCTGTTGCCGGATACGCCCCAGCCTATGGTGAAAATGCCCACAGGCTCAGATGTGGTGGTAACGGTCAGCTTATCGGAGGCTTTGGTAATGGCTGTAGCTCCCCGATGATTGCTGTTTTGGGTAGTGCTCATGGCATAGTTAGAATCAGCGGCAACGAAAATAACACGGTCACCGATACGGAGGCTTCTGCTTCCGTCATACAGGGTAAAGACCCGTTCCGGATAACCGGTTCCCTCATGGTAGCTGTAAAGAGCATGAAGGGTTACATTAGCATAGATGTTGACCGTAGTGCCGGGGGTAAAGATCTGGCTGTTCAGTTCGGAACTGTGAACCCTGTCTTGCTCCTTGACTGTCCAACCTAAGAAGGTGTAGCCTTCTTTGGCAAGGGTGGGAGTGCCTGTGACTACGGGAAGCACAAGAGGTTCACTGCTCTTAATAGGTGCGATGGGTGCTACGCCGTGGGGCACGGAGAAAGTCAGCGTGTAAATAGGATCTACAAAAGTGTCATTGTAGCTGATTCCGCAACGGTTACACAGGTGGTTTGTATACCCTTGAGAAGTCTCTGTGGGAGGAACAACAGTGGAAATGTAGCTATGTCCAACAGCCGGGACAAAGTTTGTGGTTTCGCTGAAATGACAGTCGGCACAAGAATGGGTGGTATAGCCCTGCTCTGTGCAGGTGGGAGGAGAAATGACAGATGTCATGTTGCTGTGAGCACAGTAGTTTACGTCACGGTAAAGGAAAACCTTATAGTTTCCGGTGTCGGTATTCCCTACACAGCCGAACAGGGGACCGGGGCTGTTGGTATAGCCCATGGTTGCAAGATCCGTCCGCAGAGCCAAATAACAGCTGTTGCTTTCCTTAATGGCACTGTGATGCTCTGTGGTGCTATAGTCTGCGTGCCAATAGGTGACCCCGTCCTTGTCCAGATACAAGTCCTGACCGGCGTGATGGAGGGTGTTGCCCATGGCATCGCTGAGGGTAAATTTAGAGGCATTTCCGCTGAGATACCAGGTTAAGGGAGCGATTTGGCTTTCTTCTAAGGTGATGAACTCGGGAAGGGATGTGTAGCTCAAGCCCATGCTTTGCATAGAATTATAATTTCCGTCGGGAACCACAGAGCCTGCATAGTAGGAGAAGCTTCCGGGATTTGCGCCCACGGCTTTAGATACCATGAGATACCGCCCTGCTTTGATCTGATCTGCGGAGGTGACCAGTTCATAGGTTCGGGGCTTAGAGCTGCCACCGCAGAGCTTGCAGTAGTCGCCCTTATAGCTACAGGCTTCTACAGTTGCATAGTTACAGTTGCGGCAGGTAACCCGGTGGGTTCCGGAACTGTTATAACGGTAGATATAATCGTGGGAGGATTCTGTCTTAAAACGGAGCCGTGCCATAACGGGCAGATGGTCACTGCCTGCGGCATCGGACAGGACGGCATAAGAATCACAGTCAAAGCCCTCATGGGTCAGATAAATGTGATCCAAATCCATAGTGGGTCCTTGGGAAGGCTGGGTCAGAAAGTTTCCAAAGGAATTGGGACTCAAGTGAGATGCGATCTGACGAGCCTCGTCAAAACGTTGCATGGTATAGTTATTGGACTTGCCCTGATAGGCAGTGTCCCCTTGGAAATACTTTAAGGTGGTGCTGGTGTTGGCGCAGTTCAGGTCCCCTAAGAAAATCATATGCTCCTTGGCCTTAAAGTACTTGTTGCTAATGGAAACCATTTGCTGTAGGATGACGTTCAGCTGACGGATCTGCAGATCAATGCCGAAATCCAGATGGGTGTTGAAAACCAGAATATAGTTTTCCGAACCGATGAGCTGATAACAGCCCCATGTGCAGATGCGGTAATAGGCAGAGTCGGAGAATTTGGATTCCTTGTCAATGGTGTCAGACAGCCAGAAACTGCCCCATGCGTAGGCTTTGTACTTGTCCTCTTTATAATAAATGGGAAGATACTCGTCCGCTTCTAAAATACTGTTTTTACCGCTGGACTTGCCTAAAGTATTGCCGTAGCCTGCCAGTGCCATGGCGGCATTCATACCCAGGTATTGCAGGCCACTGACTTCCTGCATACAGACGATGTCTGCGCCGTTGTTTTTTGCCATAGAGGTAACGGCAGGGAAATTGTAGTTGGAGTTTTTCAGATTATAGGTCATGATATTGACTGTGGGGGCGGTTTCTGCCTGTACACCGGGAACAAGCCCCACAAGAACAGACAGAAGAAGCAGGAGGGAAAGGCAAGAAAGCAGTCGTTTCATCTCTGTTTACCTCACAAAAGTATTTTTTTCTGTATTTTACCACAGTGCCCATGGTTTGTAAAGATTTATCTTTGAAAGTGCTTTTCAAAGCCGGATTTTTATGATATGATAAAGAAGTAAAAAACGGAAAAATTTGCGAAAGGTGGAATTTTTTTTATGAAAATTTTACGAAAAGCTATCAGTTTGCTTTTGCTTCTGGGGATGCTGCTGTCTATGCTTCCTACAGCTTCTGCATTGGAGACAGGGAACCCGACCCCGCTCACCCAAGCTGTAGACACCGGGCTTCCTATCATTTCCCAATCGGAGTTCAAAAGCGGCACATGGAACCTTGACGGCACCTTCCGCCAGATCCGCCCTACCCTTCAAAAGGGCGCATACTGGGATCCAACCAGTGCAAATTCCTATAACAAAGTCATTACAGGAGACTCCGTTGCAGCGGGCTGTTTTGCAACCCCCAGATTTACGAAAGCCGACATTCCCGTAGGCTCGGTGATCGTTGTGGAGCAGGGCTGGCAGTACCGCCCCGAAGGCTGGGTCAGCGACACCAAACAGACTGTTCGTGCCGAAGTCGTAACGGAAAAGTTTATACAGGTGACGGAAGAATGGTGGGGAAGCTTCGCCCTCCGCGGCTTTAATATTTCTAAAGTAGACGGCTCGGATCTGTCTGACCTGTATCAGTCGGATATTTACGAGGCCTTCCGCATTTACGTTCCCGATGAATATGTAGCCCTTGGCTATGAGCGCTATTATCCCAAATTAGAGCACTGTGCCTATTGGAACAGTGTGGATAATCGGATCTATACCCGCAATTCCGCATCCGATGCAGATCGGTATTTTGCTGTTGCCAAACAGACCAAGTCCCAGTTGCCCGTTGGCTCCATCGTGGTTATGGACGAAGGCTGGCAGTACCGCCCGGAAGCATGGGTCACCAATACCAACCAAAGCACCCGTCAGGAAGTATCCACCCAAACCTATTTGGAGATCACAGAGCAGTGGTGGGGGAACTATACCTATAGGGCCTTTAACCTGTCCCGTACACCGGAAAGCTCCTTGGTAAACTATACCACAGAGGACATCCACTGCGTTTTCAGGTTTTATATTCCCAAACAGACCACCCATATCGAAGGCCTGCCCGATGAGCAGACCAATGCCCGGACGAAAATCCACCAGATCCCCTCTATGACCCCCGGTACAGACGGAGAATTTGAAAAGACCATGTCTTATATTTTCCAGAGCCGAGAGGGAAAGATCGTTGTGGTTGACGGCGGCTACGAAAAGGCTCACGATGACGGTAAAATGCTGTTCTCCTATTTACAGCGGATCACCGGAAAGGCAAAGCCCCATGTGGATGCATGGATCTTTACCCATCCCCATCCGGACCATTTTGCCGCCTTCCTGTCTGTGGCAAAGCTATATAAGAACCAAATCACCGTAGATGCGGTTTACCACCGCTTCATCACTTTAGAAGAAGCGCAGAAATATCATTACGCCACCGATGACCCCACAGCCTTCGGCAAATATTACGATAAGCTGGTGACCCACACCGCTATGCTGAAAAATGCCAAGGGGGAGACCACACCCTTGCTGGAACTGAACTCCGTTCATTCCGGAAAGTGCAATTCTACCTTTGATTTTGACGAGATCCATATAGATATTCTCTTGACCTGCGAGGATACCTATTGGGCCATTGATAACGTTTCGGACAAATTCTCCGGCACACTGGAAGAAAACGGCAAGTCCTATACAAACAAGACCTTCAAGCAGATCGCCGCTACCAATGTAAACGAGGCTTGTATCGTATTCCGTGTAACAGTTCCCGGAAAGACCCTGCTCTTCCCCGGTGACGGATCCATTATTACGGAATATATGCTCACCAAGTACCACAACGAAAACGCAAAGGATGCCACCAAGTATTTTAACTTGAAGAGTGATATCGTACAGGTTTCTCACCACGGCGTCCAGTCTATGGGTAAGGCCATTTACCACCTGATCAATCCCGACGTGGCGCTCTGGTGTACCCCATACCATACTTATGCCTCCCGTCCGGGGGACTATCACACCACCTATTATATCCGTCAGTGGTTCCGTACGGCCTTGGCGACCACCAACTATGTGACTTTCGACGGGGTAGACGTACTGAGTTTCCCGGTTCTGCGGTCTTCTAAGGCAGTTTCCGTTCCCGAGGAACTGAAACCCTATGTGTTTAATGCCTCCTATTACGCAGACCGCTACCCGGATCTGAAGGAAGCCTACGGCACCGACGAAGGAAAACTCTACAGCCATTTTGTAAACTACGGTATCGAAGAAGGCCGATGCGCTAGCCCCTTCTTTGACGTCAGATTCTATATGAACAATAACTCCCAGAATTTCCGGGAGACTATGAAGGGAAATTACGAAAAGGCTTTTAAGGATTTTATCACCAATTATAAGTCTACTACTTATAGGAAGCTGTCCGAGTCTTTTGACCCTGCTTACTATGTGTCCAAGCACAAGGATCTGGCAGGCTCTACGCAGTTTGCACTCCTGCAGCACTATGCCGCCAACGGTTATCTTACCGGGGAACAGGCCGGCCAAACCTACCTGTCTAAGGAAGGTCATACCTATCATACGGATTATGTGGTAATTCCTGCAAAAGCACCCACCTGCACCGCTACGGGCTTGACCCAAGGGGCTAAGTGCAATGGCTGTGGGAAAGTGCTTGTTGCCCAAGAGACCGTTCCTGCATTGGGACATGATTATGAGAGTGTAGGGGCACCCATCGGCTGTGAAGAAAAAGCCTACATCCCCGATACTGCATTTTTTGCAAACTTTACGGGAAATGCAGAGCGGTACAGTAGCGGCTCTGTATACTCCGGTGTGAACTATGACTTAGGCAGTAACTGGAGCTATCTGTCAGAGCGTTATCTGACGCCTACAGTAGATACTGAGGCAGGGACTCTGACAACAGGGATCCATCTGGAAAATACCAGCCACATCTGGATCCAAACAGGCCCCAGCTATAACGAGGGCTTCAACCTGAACTATCAGCCCCAAAAAGGGGATATGATCCAAATTCGGCTGAAATTTGACGGACTAAAGGTTCTGACAGGACAGACTGCTGCCAAGGTGCAGGCCATCTATTTTATCGGCCCCGACCGCTTCGAAGGTTTGGGGGGAGCAGAAAAGAAATACGGCTTGGATGCCTATACCTTCTCTCCTGATTTGTTGGATGCAGATGGCTTTGTGACCATCAGCTATCCCCTAAAGGGAATCGATTCCTCTGCCCATACCACCATGACCTGCCTTAGATTCCAGCTGAGCAATCTGGAAAATATAGATATGGAAAACCCCGGCACCATTACCTTGGATTATATCTACGTAGGGCCTGCAGATGCAAAAATTCCGACCTATGCCTGTGACCGTTGCGGCATCAGCAATACCATAGAGCCGGGGAACGCTCCGGGGCATATAGAAACCCTTCACGAGGGAGTGGAGCCTACCTGTACCGAAAGTGGCTTATCTCCCTGGAAGGATTGCGCTATCTGCGACACGGTTTTGCAGGCGCAGACGGTTCTTCCCCCCACGGGTCATGCTGAAGCTATGCGCCCCGCAGTAGCACCTACCTGCACAAAAACCGGTCTGACAGAAGGGAAGTACTGCGCTACCTGTGGCGTTGTTCTCTTAGAGCAGACCGTAGTTCCGGCTACGGGACATACGGAAACGGTGATCCCGGCTGTTGCGCCGACCTGTACCACTGCCGGCAAGACCCAAGGCGCGCAGTGCTTTTCTTGCGGTCTGGTATATATTCCTCAGGAGACGATCCCCGCAACGGGACACAGCTATGCGCTCATAGATACGGTTCCCGATTGTGAGACAGGTACCTATATTCCCGATACAGCCTTCTTTGCAAACTTTACGGGCACTTCCGACCGATACAGCGTCAACGGACTCTATTCCGGTGTAAACTACGATCTGGCAAGCAATTGGAGCCTCCTTACTTCCCGTTATAAGAGCCCCGTAGTAGATACCGGGGCAGGAACCCTGACTACGGGCTTTGTAGGGGATGGATACAACCACCTGTGGATCCAGACAGGCGCAAGCTACAATACCGGCTTCAATCTGAACTACCGGCCTGAGGACGGACATGTTGTTAAGCTCCGCGTGAAGTTTGACGGTCTTACCGTAAAGTCCGGTGCTTCTGTCGCCAAGGTGCAGATGTACTATTTTACCGGTATTGACCGCTACGAGGGTACCGGAACAGGCCCTGAACGGCTGTATTCCATGGCTCCCTATACCATTCCCTCGGCACAGGTTTCCGGGGATGGCTATGTGACGGTTTCTTATCCTGTTTCCGGGGTAGATTTTGCTACGGTTACCAATATTACGGCACTACGACTCCAATTCAGCGATTTGCAGAATATCCATAACACCAAACCCGGCAACATAACCCTTGACTATCTCTATATAGGTCCCCGGGATGCACAGCTTGTCACTTACGGCTGCAGTAGCTGTGGGGACGGCTATACCTTGGATGTGGTCGAGCCTCTGGGTCACAGCTATGAGTCAGCGATAACTCCCCCCAGTTGTGTGGCACAGGGCTATACGACCCACACTTGCACCATCTGCGGAAGCACCCACAAAGATAGCTTCGTTCCTGCCACAGGACATACCGAGGTCACAGACCCTGCCAAAGCACCTACCTGCACCGCACCCGGTCTGACAGAGGGAAAACACTGCGATCTGTGTAAGGCCACCCTGATCCCACAGGAGGTCATTCCTGCAAAGGGACACAGGATCGTTACGGATCAGGCGGCTACACCCACCTGTACAGAAAGTGGCTTGACGGAAGGCAAGCACTGCTCTGTATGCGGTGAAATTTTAACTGCGCAGGTAGTTATTCCCGCAACGGGACATACTTATGAAGCAGACATTACGGAAGCCACTTGCACTGTACCGGGAATCGGGATCTACACCTGTGCCTGCGGTGACAGCTACACAGAGGTTATTCCTGCACTGACCCACAAGACTGTATACGTTCCCATGATCCCCCCCACATGCACTGAGCCGGGGCAAAAGGAACACTATCTGTGTGACCGGTGCGGCATGATTTTTGCAGATGAAGCAGGAACTTATCCTCTCCCTCAATGGTATTTGCCCATAGCCTCCTTCGGGCATCTGTGCCAACATGTGGTGACAGAGCCTACCTGCACGGAAAAGGGCTTTACCACCTATATCTGCGCCTGTGGAGAGAGCTATATTTCCGATGAAGTAGAAGCTCTCGGTCATACGCCCCTATATGCTCCCACGAATGGGGAAACCCACATTGTTACCTGTGAAAACTGCGATTTGGACGAAGAAGCACCTCACAGCTATGAAGACGGTCTGTGTATCTGCGGACAGGAAGAAAGAAAAGAACCTGTTTTGGAAACCGGTTGGAAGATCGGTCATACCCTGAATTTAGCAAGTGATATTTCTGTCACCATGGCAATCAGCAAGGCCTCTCTCAGCGGTTTC
>JAZSAO010000008.1:0-2449 GCA_045601945.1 Faecousia sp.
CCTGACCGGTGCCGATATGATCTTCTCCCATATAAATATCATAACGGCCTTCTTCGGGAGGGGTGGATTGGGCAACGGGAACTTGGCGGAAGGCACTGCGATATTGGTCTAACCATCTGACGGGATCCTGTACGGGACAGGTAACAGCCTTAGTAGAAGGTAGCTTGTTTTTGTCCACGGAACGGTAGATCAAACGGGCGTGGATCGGGTAGTTTTTTAGATCCATTTCTCCGGAAAAGTAGACGCTTTCCGCACCGGCAGCCCGGCAGAAACCTGTGCATTCTCTCACGAGTCCCTCTACAGAACCAAAGACCGTTCGGATCCACACGAAGGCTTCCTTCCGGAAGGGGATCTCGTGGAGGATCAGGGTTGCCATTCCGTCGGCAACGGTAAAAAGAGGAATGTCTCTCATATTACAGCAGTTCCTCGTTATATATAGCCCGGATGCCACCAATAAACTTGGGACGGGTCCGTGCGGCAAGGAGCAGAGCATCTCCAATGTGATCCATGGATAACCGCAGAGGAACAGCAACTTCCTTCAGGTGCATACCGATGAGCGTTCCGCCAATGTCTAAGCCTGCATCGGCGCGGATATGCTCTACAGCAACAGGATCACGGAAACAGCGGTAGGCGGCAGTGGCGAAGGATCCCCCCGCTTTAGGCTGGGGAACGACATTGACTTCCTGCATAAAAGGAACGGCTTCCCGTTCTACGATCAATGCTCGATTCAGATGCTCACAGCATTGGGCGGCGAGATAGATATGGGCTTCTTTAAAAACACCGTAAAGTGCATCGAAGAGTGCGTCTGCAACTTCGGGACGGGAATCAGAGCCGATACGACTGCCGCAGACTTCGCTGGTGGAACAGCCGATGACCACCAGAGAGCCTTTCTTTAGGTGGGCTTTTTCGATCAATTCTTTTGCCGCAGTTTGAGCGACTTGTATCAGTTCGTGCATAAGGGACCTCCTGCAATTGGTTGAATTCTT
This sequence comes from Faecousia sp., assembly GCA_045601945.1. GTDB lineage: Bacteria > Bacillota > Clostridia > Oscillospirales > Oscillospiraceae > JAZOXB01. Next base: position 987 of record JAZSAO010000008.1, read on the forward strand.
TCCTGTATTATAGTATGTCTTAGGGGGAAAGTCAAATTAAAATTCCATAGAAAGATCATAAAACTGCTTTACAAGAATGACACCGATCGGGAGAAGAATCATTCCCCAAATACCGAAAAGACGGTAGCCACCATAGAGACTTACCAGAGTCAGGAGAGGATGGAGCCCCATTTGCTTCCCTAAGAAACGAGGTTCCAAAACAGTTCGGGTGATGGAGCAGAGTCCATACAGAAGGATCAAGCCTGCACCGTTTCCGGTCTCCCCACGGAGGAAGGACACGATCCCCCAAGGGATCAGCACGGAGCCTGCTCCAAAAACCGGCAGAGCATCTATGAGTGCAATGGGAATGGCTATGAGAAAGCCTTTACGATACCCTAAAGCCATGAGGCCTATGACGCAGATGCCTAAGGTTACGGCGGAAAGATACAGTTGACTCTTTACATAGCCACCTAAGGCAGAACGTAATCGTCGGAGTAGGGCTTTGCCCCGATCCGACCAGCTTTTTGGGATGTGCTTTTGCAAGAATTTCCTTGGCCCTTGTTCATCTATGGCAAAGAAGTATGCCGATAATAGGGTCGTCATAACAAAAAGAATCAAATCGGGGATTTGCGCCAGAAGCCGTGCAGCACCGCTAAGGAGCCATTCGGATAGAGAATCAAAGAACAGACTGCTTCCGGCAAAAACCTTATCTAACCATTGGAAGGCGGCTACGGACAAACCATCCGGCAGTTTCTCTGCAAGGGAGGATAACTTGGTATGGAGAAGATCTAAAACGGGAGAGAGTTCTTTGAAAATAGTAGGCAGCCGTCTTGCAAGCTGCTCTCCCTCGGAAAACAGGGTGCGAATGATCAGCCACAGGAGAATGCATAAAATCAGAAAAATAATAGAGACACTGAAAATCCCTCCAAGGGTCGGATGCCAATTTTTAGGACGAAACCGCCGAGACAATTTGGCTACAAGGTAGCCGAGAAAAAAGGGGAGTCCGACGGGCAAGAGAAGCGTCCCACAAAGCCAAAGCCCAAGGGCACCCAAAAAGATGTATAAGAGAATATTCCACGGTTTTACCATAACAAATCACCTTTAGGAGAAATCAATCACAGGAGAGAACCCTGTGATTCTATTGTAGACGATTGTATGGTAAATATACCCTTGACAGAATATTTGCCACTTAATATAATGAAATTATGAATAAACGGATTAACAAATCACAGTTTATCGGCCTGTTTATGGTTTGCACCTACAAGACCTTTTTGAACTTGTAAATCAGTTCGATAAACGAAAATTTACATTCCTGTTCGTCCCGAAGGGACACAAAAAATCGACAAGAAGAAAGATAACGACAAGAGCGTAGCGCCGGGAGAGGAGTCCGGAGGAGAGGGCGGTTATTTCCGAGGAGAAAAGCTGTGAGACCACCATGGTGCCGAGAGGAAATCTGTTCAGCGCCTCTCCTCCGGTTGCTTCTT
>JAZSAO010000009.1:0-13323 GCA_045601945.1 Faecousia sp.
ATGCGTTTTTTCATGTTACTTGCTCCTTTCCTATATAATATAATATGATATTTGAAGTATATCATAGAAAAAAAGGAAATGCAAGATGATAATATAGAGTTGTTTGGTTAGGAATCTTATGAGATGTGTATCCGGAGACTGAGGATATCTCTTACTACCACATAAAATGAGTATATGTAGGAAAAATGCAGTAACGATGGTAGGGGGGGACATAGTTAGCACAGATATCGCTATTCGCAGATAGGGATAATCCATTTAACAAGATACGGATGGCGTGAAATGTTGAAAATCGTGGAGGAACCTGCTTGATGCAGGCTCTTCCACGATTTTTGGTCTTTGGTGTAATGGGGAAATGGGAGGCTCTTAGAGAGGCTCTTAGGGAGGCTCTTAGGGAGTGCTACCGGGAGCGCCGCCGGGAGTGCCGTTTTGCAATAGGGCGTTGATTTTTTGCTCTAAGCCTATGCAGTAGTCCTCTACGGTGAGTTCGCCACGGAGGACTTTTTGCAGTTCGTCGCGGATCAGGCAGTAGATGGCATAGCCCTCTTCTCCTAAAGCCACAGTGTCTTCGAATCCGGCGACATAGGGGGACAGATAGGAGTCGGATCGGAGAGAGGTTTCTTTCAGGGCGCTCATAACACCGGGCAGATATCCGGTATCTCTGGCGTAGATGATCTGGGAGTCCGGATCCATGAGGAAATTGATCAGTTTGGCACTATCTACGATGTTTTGAGTGCTGTGGGAAATGACAGCCACTTCTCCCACGCAGAGGCAGGAAGCCTGTGCATTGTCCAAGAAGGGATAGACAGCCAGATTGTCTGTCCACTCAGACTTTTTCTGCAACAGAGAAACTGCACTGACAGAGGCATCGATCATGGCAACATTTCCGTTGGCGAACATCCCCAACTGGCTGTTGTAGTCCATGGAAACGGAGTAATCGGGGGAGATATCTCCGCTATACAGGCGCAGATAGGCTTCCGTTGCTTTTTTCCATTGGTCATTGTTGGTTGCGGCAAAGCCGGTATTGGGATCCACGATCCGACCACCGGTGCTCCACAGCATTCCCAGATACAGGCAGGGAGAAGTGGCTCTGGTGCCAAAGCCATAGATCACCTTGCCGTCCTTGGAGCCGGTAAGGGCTTGTGCGTTGGAAAGGAGCGTGTCATAAGTAAAGTCATTGTTGGGGGTGGAAACACCGAAATGTGTAAAGATGTTGCGGTTGAGCAGCAAGGCGCGGGGGGTAGAGAACAGAGGGGCGGAAACCAGCTTTCCTTGCAGTTCCGGGTTGCTCTCCCGTTGGTAGGCACAATCGATCAGAAGTGCAGGGTGAATATCCCGAATTGCCGACTCTGTTAATAAGGTGTCCAGGGGAAGGATAAAGCCCTCATCCGCCAGAAGCATTTCATAAGGTGCGCTGACAAGGATGACATCGGGACCTTCGCCCTTTGCCAGTGCTCGACGGATGGTGTCGTAAGGCTCGTCCTTAGTGGGGATGGGGACATATTCGATGGAAATGTCGGGATTCCGACGTTCGAAACGGTTCAGAATTTTCTTCATGGACAGGGCTGCGGTGGAATCGTCTATCCCTGCCTGCCAAACGCGGAGCGTCACAGAACGTTGAGGATCGGTTTCTGTCTTATATCCTGTAAGTTCGCCGTAGAGGCAGAGGATCTTGGTGGCTTGGGCGCGGGTGGCGGGACTCTGCGGACACAGGGTAGTTTCTGTTGCACCGGAGAGGAAGCCGTTATGGATCGCCCAGTCTACAGCTTCTAATGCCCAAGGACTGATGGAATCCCGATCGGTGAATTTGCCGGAGGGGGACAGTTCTTCGTGAACCTCATAGCCTCCCAAACGGTAGAGAACCGTAACCAGCTGCTCACGGGTAATGTACTCTGTGGGAGCGAAAATGCTTTCGGTTTTTCCGTCTAAGACCTCCAGCTTTTTCAGATAGATAACACTGTCTTTACAGGGGTGATCGTCTATATCTGTAAAAGGATTGGCAAAGCCTCCTACATCGGGGGAGCCTAAATAACGGTAGAGCATTCGGGCAAAGTCTCCCCGCTGCATAGGACCTTCCGGGTCGAAGACGGTTAAACTGCGACCTTCGATCCATTCGCGATCATGGGCTGTTGCAACATAGTCATAGTACCATGCATCCTCGGGAACGTCTACAAAGGGAAGAGAAATGTCCTCTTCGTAAGTTTTATCGGAATTTCGGATGAATAGAAACATACCCAATGCAAGGGCGGCCGCGGCGATAAAGCACAAGGCAATTCCGAGGTTTTTCATATAAACCCTCCTTTTTGTGCGGATTTTCCATAAAACGGAGCAAACATATTTAATAGATAATATTATAACAAAGACCGTTGGTTTGTCAAGGAATTTTGGGAATAATGAAAGGATATTCCCATAGGGAGGAAAAAACTGTCCCATACCGACGGAACGGCATGGGACAGGGGAGAGTCCGAAAGGGTGCGATCAAAGAACCTTAACACCACGGACGTATTTTGCGGCAATGTGGCGGTCGTCTGCCAGATAGAAGCAACGCTCCAGACGGGAACGGAGGCTTAACTCCTGAGGATGGTCAATGGTACTGTCGTCCAGAACCACACAATCCATTTCGTATCCGGATTCAAAGGCGCCCACCTTACCGAAGAAGGCACCGCCGCCTCTGGTAGCCAGATAGAAAGCCTGATCCACAGAAAGGAAGGGGACGTTTTGATCCAGGAGTCTCCAACGGAGCTTAGAGGCACGCATGGCACCTGCCATGACGGCAAAGAGATTCAGGGAGTCGCCGCCGGCAACGTCGGAAGCCAAGGAGACATTCAAGCCTTCTTCCATGTACTTGGAAACGGGAGCGACACCGGATGCTAAGTTGGTGTTGGACAGGGGAGCGTGAGCAATAAAGACCCCACGCTCCTTCATAAGAGCCGTTTCTTTCGGCCCGGAGTGGACACAGTGGGCCATGATACAGGGCTGATCTCCGCCGAAGAGACCGAAACGGTCATAGGCATCTCCGTAGAACTTGGCATCGGGTTGGAGTTCCTCGACCCAAGCGATCTCACCGTAATTCTCGGAAAGGTGGCTCTGTACGGGAATCTTGTATTTCTGAGACAGCTTGCCCAGACCTGCCAAAAGTTCGTCGGTGCAGGAGGGGACAAATCTGGGAGTCAGAATGGGATAAGTATTGGCAAAACGGTCCTTGGTCTCGCAGATCCACTGCTCCGTAGTTTCTAAGGAGGCGGCGGCATCTGCTTCTCGCAGATAGTCGGGGCTGTTGCGATCCATGTTGACCTTGCCTACATAGGTGACCAAACCGCTCTGCTCCAGCTTTTCCATTAGGAGGGTAGTTGCCGGAGCGTGAATGGTGCCGAAAATGACACCGCGGGTGGTGAAGCTTTTTTGTAAATGCTTGACAAACTGGGTGTATGCCTTATCTGCGTAAGCAAGTTCGGCGTACTTGGATTCTTCGGGGAAGGTATAGGTGTTGAGCCAATCCAGCAGTTCCATGTCCATACCCAGACCGCGGAAAGAGAACTGGGGCGCATGGATGTGGAGATCGGACAGACCGGGGATCAAAAGACGGTCACCCCAATCCGTAAGGGGAAGATTGGCATATTCCTCAGGGATCTGAGAGAACACGCCCTTACAAATGCCGTTTTCACAAACTAAATAGGAATGGGGGAAGGTTTCGATCTTCCCGTCTGCGTTACTGTGGCAGACATTTCCTCTTAATACATAACTTTTCATAATCATCCTCCGATGGTATGCCTATAAAAAAGGCGACAGTACTATAATATTACTGCATTATGGAGCAAATGTCAATGAAAATCTTTTTCTGACATCAATGTTTGTGCATAACTCACAAGAGAATCCCGTCGGTTTTCATAAATGCCCTGGATGACTCCGTCAAAAAGACGGTTTAGGATCCGTCCGATGCCCGGCCCGCGGGGGACTCCCAATGCCATGAGGTCGTTGCCGTTGATTTCTAAGTCCGAAAGGGTAAATCTGCCTTCTTGTACCAGCAGATTTTCCAGCAGGGCTTCCGTTTCACCCAGACTTTTGTTCAGGGTTTCTTCTTCTGCAGTGCCAGTCGCAAGGGCATCTGCTCTGCGCAGGGCAATCAGATCTCGCAGTATATCCTCCCCGAAACAGGACAGGTTTCTGCGGAGGGCTTTTTCTGTTGTGGGTTGGAGATAAATATCGTGTTCCCGTACCAAGGTGGTAATATGGGAAATGGTCTTATTATCATAATGAAGCCGACGGAGAAGGGCTTCGCATATTTCACTGCCCTTTTTCGGATGACCGTAGAAGTGTCCGATTCCGTTTTCATCACGTTGGAAGCAGTGGGGCTTTCCGATATCATGGAGGAGGGCGGCCAAGCGTAGAGTCTCCCTTTCCGGCACACGGGACACACAGCGGATGCTATGTTCATAAACATCATAAAGATGATGGGGATTATGCTGTGCAAAGCCCATAGCAGGTGCCAGTTCCGGCAGGATCACGGCTATGACATCGGCATAGTCTCGCAGGATCCCCTCTGCTCCGGTACCTATGAGTAGGCCGCTGAGTTCCTTGCGGATCCGCTCCGAAGAGATCCGAAGAAGGGTGTCCTTTAAGTCATGGATGGCCTGAACGGTACGGGGCTCTATGGTAAAGTCGAAACGGGCGGCAAAACGCAGAGCACGGAGGATCCGCAGAGCATCCTCTGTAAATCGTTCCTGTGGATCTCCCACTGCACGGATCAGCCCGTGGCGGAGGTCGTGGAGACCGTCAAAGTGATCGGTGACCACACCGTCGGGATCTGCCGCCATGGCGTTGATGGAAAGGTCCCGTCTGGCAAGATCCTCATACAGAGAGTCTAAAAAGCGGATCTGACCGGGATGGCGGCTGTCGGTATACCCATCTTCTCCCCGGAAGGTGGTAACCTCGAAGGAATTGTCTCCCCGAAGAACGGTCACTGTACCGTATTTGATCCCTGTAGGGACACAGTGGTCGAATATACTTAGGGTTTGCTCCGGACGGGCGGAGGTGCAAATATCCCAATCTTGGGGCTTTTTCCCCAAGAGGCTGTCACGGACACAGCCCCCTACGGCATAGGCTTCAAAGCCTGCCCGTTTCAGGGTCATTAGGATCCCCCGAACATCCGGGGGGATACGGATGGTCATTCCCATGTTGCCCACACCTCCGGACAGAAGCCCACCGTGGCTTTCTTGCCGTTACGGACAATGGGAGTTTTCATCAGTTCCACCCGATCGAAGACCTTATCTTCTTTTGCGATCCGATCGTCCATATATCGCATCAGGTCGATATCCGGATCCTTTTTCTCCCAGTTGATCAGGTGATCGATTCCGCCGATAGCACGGAGAACGCTTTCAAATTCCCCGTTGGACATTCCGTAGCGGAGGAGGTCAATCGATTGGAATTTGATGCGACGTTCTTTGAAATACCGCTCCGCCTTTTTCGTGTCGAAGCACTTACTCTTGCCGAAGATCTGAATGTTCATATTTTACCTCCACTAAGCATAGTCCCCGTGCAGGGGCGGTTTCTCCTGCCTCTTCCCGTTTACGGGAGTCGAAGAGGGCAGGGATTGTTTCCGGAGCGCGCTGTCCCAGACCTACCTCCAGTACGGTTCCCACAAGGATCCGTACCATGTTATACAAGAAGCCGTCTGCCCGTAGAACAAAACACAGTTCGTCCCCTTTCCGGTGGAGGCTGAATTCGTACAGCCTGCGAATAGAGGACTTCTTGAAATGCTTGTTAGAGCAGAATGCCAGAAAATCATGCTTTCCCAGACAAAGGCTCATGGCTTGCTCCATAGCGGCAATGTCTAATTCTTGTGGGACGGGGGCGCGGTACAGGCGACCGAATACATCGGGCGTGGGAGTGTTCCAAACTCGATAGCAGTAGGTCTTTTCCGTGGCGGATAAACGGGCATGGAACCGCTCCGATGCGTAGTCTACGGATACGATGCCGATATCCTCCGGCAATCTGTGCCGCAGTTGGGCAAGGAGCCGTCTTACGTCATAGGCAGGGGCGTGGAAAGAGGCCACCTGTCCTGCGGCATGCACACCGGCATCGGTACGACCGCTGCCGTGGATCTCTATAGGACGATCGAAGATATCCGAAAGGGCGGATTCGATTCGCCCCTGTATGGTGTTTTCTCCGGGGAGCCGTTGCCAGCCTTTGAAACGTGTACCGTCATAGCTGATGATCATGCGGTATGTTTGTTCTCCCATGCTTCCATTTCCTCCATGGCCTCGGAACGGGTATCAGCGGTAAAGAGGAATTCTCCGTCACCGTATACCTCGTAATGGCCTCGATTTGCAATAATGTTCCAACTCATAGTAATCATCCCTTCTTGGTGTCTTCGTTCGGACCCACCGCGGAGCAATGGCTGTGGGGTTCCGATATCTATGTTATCTATGTTATGCCTATAGTATATCAGAAACCCTGTCCAATAAATGGGACTTTGCTATGAATATTTTTGGATTGTATAATTAGATTGTATCACATATTTTAGGGAAATGCAAATACCGGGAAAAATATAAAATGGGATCAGCCCCCCATATTGGGGTGGAGAAACAAGGATCCCCCCGGAGCGAAACGGATCGGCTCCGGGGGGAGGTTGTTTAGCGTTCGATAATGGAGACCTGAGAAGAAGCAACGATCAGTGCTTCCAGATCTTCCAGCTTCCGTTCCTTTAAGCTACTTACGGGAACAGTGGCTGCATCGACCAATTCGTAGGTAGCATATCCGATGGCGGGAACATACAGGTCTGCGGTGCCTCGATCGCTTCGTTCTGCGGAAAGAGGTACGGATCTCAGCGCAAGTTCTTGGCCGTCGGCTTTGAAAATAACGTAGGCACCGGCGCTACTGCTGTGGGCCGCAACGGGAGTTTCCGAAGCGGTATAGATCCCCACGAACTCAAAGTCGGTATACTGCATGGAAATGCCGATGACCATGGCAGAGGCCAGCCAATCCTCATAGGGATCCTCATCTCCTAAGGTGGGAATGGGATCGTTATTCTGGGCCTGCGTTTCGCCGGTTTTGGATTCGGAAGGTTCGGTACCCTTGTCCGTATCATTGGCAGGGTCTTTGGATCCTGCGGTTTGTTCGGGATCTTCGGGACGGGTATCGTCTAACACTTCTCCACTCTGAGAAGGTTGGGTCTCTCCGGGAATGACCGTTGCCCAATCCTTATCCTTTCGTTCGCCTCTGTTGGACAGGATCAGCATCACTGCCAAAATAACGACCAAGACGATCGCGCCTATGGTAAGCCACAGCTTATACGAGGGCTTATTCTTTTGCTCCATTGTCGTGCTCCTTTAAGTAATTTTGGATTCGATCGGTAGTACATTGGGCCAATTGGCACAAATAGGGGACACGGCCCTCTGTCTTTCCGCTCTCTGCGTAAACCGTTGCTACACAGGGCTTGCAAACGGTCTTCATATTACAGCCGGCACAGCCGCTTAGCACAGGCTCTGTTCGCACTGCATCGGTCAGTTCCAGCCAATGGTCCAAAACCTTTCCGTCAAAGGCGTTGAAGGTTTTGGGGAATGGCATTAAGCCACAGGCACACATGGTACCGTCCCACGATACCCAGAAGCTGCTGCGACCTGCGCGGCACTGCATATGCTCTTCTTTATGGGTGCCCCAGTTCTCTTCTTCTCCGGTCTGATAGGGACATATCTGAGAGCGCAGGAACTCTATGCGTTTTTCCTCGCTCAGTGCGAAGACCACTTTCCGCATAAACATATCTGCAGATTCTTCCGGCGTAAATCTGGAATCCGTTTCCTCTGCATCCCGTCTGATGGGAGGGAACATATAGGTACTGACACGAGTGTTCAGTTTCAGTTCACGACCGACAGACATGATCGTTTCCAGATCGCAGGCATTCTCCGGAATCATACTGGCGTTAATGACCGTTGCGATTCCCAGTTCCTTTAGAGAGCGCAGAGCGAACATGGCCTTATCGTACCCGGCAGGGTTGCCACAGATCCGTCCGTAAGTCTCGCGGCTGCCACCGTACAAAGTGAGATTGATACGGAATGGCGCCATATCCTTCAGCCACCCTAAGGTCTCCTCGTCGATCAAGGTGCCGTTGGTGTTGATCATGATCAAAAAGCCCATGCGGTGGAGTTCCGTATACAGTTCCTTAAAATGGGGATAGAGGAAGGGTTCACCGCCGGTTATGAGCAGATACAGGGTTCCTGCATCTCGCAGCTGCTTTGCCAGTTCCAGCCACTGCTCCCATCCGATGATGGATTTTCCCTCTTTTCGGATCTGCGCCTCTGTTTTACGGACATAGCACATCTTACATTGGAAATTACATACAGGAGACAGTTCCATGGTGACGTTTAAAGGGATCCTGTCTCTGGCTGCCTTTTTAAATAAAAAATCTGAAATCAGCATAGGCTCATCGTCTCCAAATATTGATTCAAAGTACGAACCGCATCCTCGTCGGGTCTGCAGCTAAAATGAAGAATGGGTACCTCCGCTCCGATCCTTGCGGCAAGGGAAACGGCAAGATCCATATCCTCTACGCTCCAGTGGAAGGTCTCCAAACCGGTGAGCAATCCGTGGAGGCGCTCTCTTCCTGTGGCGAGGCGGATGGAATTCTCTTTTCCTTGTTCCAAGAACACGATCGCTTGCAGGGGATAGCTTTCGTTTCTGCAAATACCGGAGGAACCGCAGGCAATGTACCCTCCCGTATGCCATAGGCCGTCCCGACAGAACAGCAGGGCTCTGTCGCCGTTAATAATCTCGGCATTGGCATAGTTTCTCCACAGTTCTGCCTGTGTGGATTTACCGGTCTGAGAAGGGGCCGCAAATAAGATCCCTTTCCCTTTATGTGCAATGTAAGAAGAATGCAGGACCCCGGCAGAGCCTTGCAAAAGTCGGTGGTGGAGCCCTGCCAATCCCATGAAATGGGCGGCGGTCAATCGGATCGGCTCTCGGATCGCCTCGTTGCAGTAGAGGTCCAGAGGATCGGTGCCGAAAAGTTCGTCTAAATACAGCCCAAAGGCAAAGCGATGGGTCATCCAATGATGGAGCAGAAATCGTCTGCCTTGCCCCCGTCGGATCTCGTAGGCACCGGTGTACAATTCGATCTCCCAATCCTGCAGGAAGGACAGATCTGCCTCTTGGCAGGAGATGGAAAGAGGGCGACTTGCAGAATCTCCATGAGAAAGGAAGTCTTTTGTCAGCATATCATCTTCAATTGTAACAGGGCCGGGATCTATGATGATTTCCAGATCTCCGATGGTATACTGCTTCATAATTACCTCTTTATCCTCTATGTTCTCAGAATATCATATCATATTCCACCGAAATATGCAAGGTTTTTGTGTTTTTTCCTTGCGTATTCTGTGGATATGCAACTGGGAAAAAACAGACCTATCTCATAAAAGACAGGTCTGTTTTCTGTGAAATGATCTGTGGGATTTCAGTAGGCCAGTTCGCTGCCACCGATGAATTCTCGGAGGAGAGAGTCCTTGGGAACCAGACGGTCGGGGATATTGGGCAGTTCCTCCATAGTGTGGACGAGATCCGCCAGTTCCGGATAGGAAGAAAGGACCGATTTCATTTCCTCCAATAAATAGGGACGGTAAATTCCCAGTTCCGAGGCGTAGAAGGTATCGATATCGATATGGGCATTGGGTTTAAAGGGCATGATGTATTTTTCTTCTCCGGCATCTACCTTGGCTTTCATGCCTACGGTGTCGTGGATGCTGCGGCCTCTGCCGGTACGGTCACGGAGGATCCGCCGTGCCAGACGGATCTTAGAGGGATGTAGGGTTTCTCCATCTTTAGTGATCACGCGGGTACGAACACTGACATAGACACGGGTGGTCCGGTCGGTATAACCGCTGACTTCCGGATTCAGGGCGTGAATCCCTTCCATAATGACGAGTTCTCCCGGCTTTCTTTGGAGAACGTGACCATCGAAGATCCGCTTACTTTCCTTAAAATCGTAGCGAGGCAAGCTGACTTCCTCTCCTCTGAGAAGCTGACCCAGCTGTTCTTGGAAGAAGGGGATATCCACACGGGAGGGCTGTTCCAGATCCAGCTTATTCTCTTTCAGCAGGGCGAGTTGTTCTTCTGTCAGGGGAGAAAAATAGTGATCCATCTGGAGGGTATGGGTTCCGATCCCCCGACGGCGTAACTCCCGTTCAATCAGAAGTGCGGTGGTGGTTTTTCCAGAACCGGAAGGTCCGGCCAGCAATACCACGGGGCGAGTATCTGCATTGGCGGCAATGACATCCGCTGCTTTTCTGATCTGGTCGAAATATAAGGTTCTGTCCCGTTCCAAAAGGGCAACAGGGTCTGCTTGAAGCAGGGCAGTCAGTTGATCCGTAGTCATATAGAAAACCTCCTATGAGAGTATGTGCATACCATTATAGCATAAATTGTGGATTTTGGGAGAGTTTTTTTCATTTTTGTAGAATTCAACAATGATTCCTCTTATCTATGGGGTCAGAAACCTTGTTTTTTTGATCTATTGGTGAATTTGCCCAATTTTCTTTTTTCGTCTTGCAATTGCTTGAAAAAACAGCCCAAACAGTGTAAAATATAAGGGCAGGTATTCCAAATCATATTCAAAGGAGGAATCAATTATGAAACACCTGTTTAAGCGCGGTATTGCTATGCTTCTGATGCTGGCAATGCTCCTCAGCGTGGCTCCCCTGTCCGTCTTTGCGGCAGAGGACACAAGCAACGAGTTCGTTGTGCTCTCCACCACCGACATGCACGGTCGTGTGTGGGACAAGAACGTTCTCAACGACAGCAACATGAACAACAGTATGCTCAATGTTGCAACAGCCGTTAAGGAGATCAGAGCCACTTATGGCAAAAGAGTGCTTCTGCTTGACAACGGCGACACCTTCCAGGGCACTCCCGTCTCCAGCTATCAGCTGTCTCTGCAGAAGCAGGGTCTGACGGACCTTCCCAACCCCATGGCTCTGTGCCTGAAGGAAATCGGCTACGATGCCGTTACCATCGGCAACCACGAGTTCAACTACGCATGGGATCTGATGCAGGATGTCCGTGCCTACATGAACGACAGCACCCAGGGTCATGCAGTCCCCTCTCTCTGTGCAAACCTCTACTACGAGGAAACCGGTGAGAACGTCTTCAATCACACCATGATCAAGTACATGCACCTTGGAGACAAGACCTATAAGGTCGCTGTCATCGGCTTTGTGAACACCGACTGCCCCCGTTGGGACGTTCCCGACAACTATCCCGGCATCGTGTTCACCCATCCCAACAACACCACCGGCTCCATGGCATGGGAAGTTGAGCGGTATGTAGATCTGGTCAGAGACCGTGTTGATCTGGTCATCGTAGCCTACCACTCCGGTCTGGGCGACGGCGCTGCTCCCGAGGACATCCAGTTCGGTGTCAACTCCGAAAACCAGATCCTCTCTGTTATTAAGAACACCACCGGCGTTGACATGATCATTGCAGGTCATGACCACAGCTCTTCCTACTCCGGCAACACCTACAAGGATAAGGAAGGCAAGGACGTTCTGGTTGTCAACGGCGCAGGTAACAACCTGACCAAGACCGTCTTCGCAGTCGATGAAGAAGGCAAGCTGTACATCAAGTCTAACTCCGCTATCAGCCTGAGCACCAAGTCTCCCGATGCAGACCTGAAGGCTAAGATGGCTCCCTACGTTGACTTGGCTTCCGAGTACGTCAATCAGGAATGCGGCACCATCCTCCCCGGCGATTGGTCCAAGTCCACTAAGTTCTATCTGGAACAGACCGATACCATGGATATCGTTGGTCGTGCACAGATGGCCATGGGCACCAAATACTTAGCTGAGAAGTACGACACCGAGACCGAGGTTGCAGAACTCTTTGAGAAGACCGGTCTGGATCATCTGGAAGTCGATATGTCTTCTACCTCCGTGGTTGTCAGTGGCAGCTACACCGTACAGCCCGGCACCATGACCATGAAGAAGATCTATCAGCTCTACAAGTACGACAACACCTTGTACCTGATCCCCCTGACCGGTCAGCAGATCAAGGACGTTCTAGAATTCAACGCATCCGAGCGTCTGTCTGTCTCTACCGCTTCCGGCACTCCTGTTTTCGCTACTATCGGTGATGACTTCACCAACCCCATTTTCTACGGTCTTGACTTCGTCTATGATATGTCCGAAGAGCCCGGCAACCGTGCCGAGATCAAGGGCTTTGCCAACGGCAAGGAGTTCAAGCTGGACGAAACCTACATTTTCGCAGTTAACAACTACCATCTGGGCAACGGCCCCTTCGCACAGTACTCCACCGAAGACGCCATCTGGTCTCAGACCGATGATCTGGGCGGCGGCGTTGTACAGGATCTCATCGCTGAATGGCTCACTGCAGAAACTGCAGCCAATGGCGGTGTTGCTCCCGCTCCCTCCAACTGGGAAATCGTCTATGACGCAGAAGTAGAAGCCGGCAAGGCAGAAGGCGAATACATCGCAGATTACGTCGATCCCGCCACTCTGGAAACCGGCGATCAGGTTCTGATCTACTACCCCGCAGGCAATACCTTCGTCAGCAACACCGCATCCGGCACCAGACTGGCTCCCAGCAAGGACGCAAGCACCGGTGTCAGCGACACAGGTGTTAAGCAGGCAGCTACCAACACTGCCACCAACATCTTCACCGTTGAGAAGGCCGCTGACGGTTCCATCCTCTTCATCGATGCAGATGGCAAGTACATGACCTCCGGCGCAACCGGCAACAGCCTGACCATGGAAGCAGAGGCTAACGATTGCAGCCGCTGGACCTTCGAGGCTACCGACAGTGGCTACTATATCCACAGTGTCGGCGCTAACTACAACGGCAATTACGACCAGTGTCTGGAATACTACAGCAAGTATGACGCCTTCACTACCTACGGACTGAAGTCCGGCGGCGCCATCTACACCTTCCAGCTCTACAAGCTCCCCGGCGAAACAGAAGAAAAGCCCGACGCACAGGATATCGTCATCCTCTACACCAACGACGTTCACACCTACATCAACAACGAAAAGAGCGATGATAACAACGGTCTGAAGTATTCCAACGTTGCTGCTCTGAAGGCAGAACTGGAAGCACAGGGCAAGGCTGTTATTCTGGTTGACGCAGGTGACCACGTTCAGGGTACCGCTTACGGCTCCATGGACAAGGGCGAAACCATCATTAAGCTCATGAACGCTGCCGGCTATGATCTGGCAACTCTGGGTAACCACGAGTTTGACTACGGCATGGCTCGCGCTCTGGAACTGATCGACAAGGCTGACTTCCCCTACGTTTCCGCTAACTTCTACAACGAGAAGAACGGCG
>JAZSAO010000010.1:0-5673 GCA_045601945.1 Faecousia sp.
CAAGACCACCAAGACCGTACACACCTTCGGCAACGTTGCTTGCCTCATCGAGGTCACCGGTCAGCAGATTCTGGATGCTCTGGAATGGGGTGCCCAGAATGTAGGTATCGGCGAAAACGGCGGCTTCCTCCATGTTTCCGGCGTAACCTACGAGATCCACTCTTACATCCCCTCCACCGTCCAGAAGGACGACAAGGGCGTATGGGCAGGTGCTCCCACCGGCGAATACCGCGTTAAGAACGTCACCATCGGCGGCGAACCTCTGGACCTTTCCAAGACCTACAAGATGGCAGGCTACAACTACACTCTCCGTGACCTGGGCGACGGCTTCGCAATGTTCGACGGTGCTGTCAACGTTAAGGACTATGTCATGGAAGACTACATGGTTCTGGCCAACTACGCAAAGTCCTTCCCCGAGGCTACCATCAAGGCTGACAACAGCGTTCTGGGTGCAAACTATGGCGATATCAACGGCGAAGGCCGTATCACCATCGTAACTGAGGAACCTGAGATCGTTCTCCCCTTTGAGGATGCTGTAGAGTCCGCATGGTACTATCCCGGCGTGAAGTTCATGTATGAGGCAGGCCTCATGAATGGTATCAGCGAGACCGAGTTCAACCCCATGGGTGAAGTCACTCGTGCTATGATGGTTACTGTTCTGTGGCGTGCAGCAGGTTGCCCCGAGGCAAAGGCTGCAGCAACCTTCAAGGATGTTGCTGCTGACAAGTGGTATACAGAGGCTGTTGCATGGGCACAGGAAGAGGGCATTGTTCTTGGTATCACCGAAGAACTCTTTGCTCCCAACAATGCAGTAACCCGTGAGCAGATCGCTACCATCCTGTGGCGTGCATGCGGCGAAGAAGAAGTTGAAATCGACCTGACCTTCACCGATGCAGACACCATTAGTCCTTGGGCACAGGCAGCTATGAACTGGGCAGTTGCAGAGGGCATCTTCAAGGGCGACAGCAAGGGTAACCTGAATCCCACCGCTACCGCTACTCGTGCTCAGCTGGCTACCATTATGGCTCGCTTTCTCGCAGCCTGATTTCTTAGCTGACAATCAAGCATAAACCCCTTGGGGGGGCGGCAATTGCCGCCCCCCCTTTTTTTAAGTAATAGGTAATAGTGAATATTGAATAAGTAATGGTAAAGCGGGAATCCGTAGAGTGAAAAAAGTTTTTTACCTACTTGCCTTTTTGGGTACACCGTGCTATACTTAAAATAAGAGAATATGGGTCGGATGAAGGATTCGGGAGAGACCGCTTGTGCGGCGCCGAAGGGGAATGCAGAAGCTCTCAGGCAAAAGAACCGAATCGGGACGACACTTCGGAGAGTGCATGGCACACCGTAGGAGCAACCCGTTGATTGGGGAATCTCTCAGGTTAAGCAACCGTGATTGCCGGTTTCTTAGATACGAAGGCACGAAAGCTCAGAATACAGGGGCTTTTGTGTCTTTTTTTGCATTTTTATCAAAAATTTTATTTAAGGAGAATACTATGAGCGAACTGAAACGTACGCAGCTGTACACATGCCATCTGGAAGCAGGGGCTTCCATGGTGGACTTTGGCGGATGGGAAATGCCTATTCAGTACCCCAGTAAGATCGTTGCAGAGCACCTCTGCACCCGTACCGCTTGCAGCCTTTTCGATGTCTCCCACATGGGTAGATTGGTGATCCGCGGTAAGGATACGGTGCCCTTCCTTCAGAAGGTCCTGTCTTCCGATGTGGCCTCTCTGAAGCTGGGCTGGGCACAGTACTGCATCATCCCCAATGCCGAGGGCGGCGCTGTCGACGATGCATATCTGTACCGCTTTGAGGAAGATCATTATTTCTTGGTAGTCAATGCATCCAATACGGATAAGGATCTGGCTCACTTTGCAAAAGAGATCGAGGGCTTCGACTGCACCATTACCAATGTGACCAGTGACTGCGCATCTATTGCCATTCAAGGTCCTGACAGCGAGGCTCTCTTAAAGGGCTTTGCCGGAGTAGATACCCTGACAGAAGCTAAGCGGAATGCTCTGAACATTCTGGATTTCGAAGGCAGAAGAATCAAGATCGCCCGTACCGGCTATACCGGCGAGCCTCTGAGCTACGAACTTTTCGTAGAATCTGCTGAGGCGATCTGGCTGTGGAACCGGCTTCTGGAACTGGGTGCAAAGCCCGCAGGTTTAGGCGCCCGTGACACCCTCCGTCTGGAGGCAGGTCTGCCCCTTTACGGCCATGAATTCGGCATAGATGCCGACGGTAAGGACATTCCCATTTTTGCAGTACCCCTGTCCCGTTTTGCAGTTAGCTTGGGTGAAGGCAAGGAAGCCCTTATCGGCAAGACCGCTCTGGAAGAGCAGACCAAGGGCGTGGAAAAGAAAATGTACCACATCTGCCTTGTGGATCGTGGCGTTATGCGCGCCGGCATGAAGGTCTACCGTGGGGAAGAAGAACTGGGCTACATCACCAGCGGCACCATGGTTCCCTATGCCACCGAAACCGGTTCTGTGAACCGTTCCATCGGCACTGCGTACATTAAGAGTGATGTGCAAGTAGGGGACGCTGTTGAGATCGATGTTCGCGGCAAGCGTCTAAAGGCTGCCGTCGTGACCCGTCACATGAAGGTAGATGCTACCCATGCTATCCCCGTAGTTTATTGATCGGTCAACTTCGGAGACACCGAATGGTGTTTATCCGGATCTAATACCCAAAACTTTCGTAAAAAATTATTATTTTAATGGAGGAACAAATAATGAATTATCCCGTAGAACTGCTTTACAGCAAGACCCACGAGTGGGTTAAGGAAGAAGGCGACACTGTCGTTATCGGCATTTCCGATTTTGCACAGGATGCTCTTGGCGATTTGGTTTTCATCAACCTGCCCGAGGTCGGTGACGAAGTCGTTGCAGGCGAGGCTTTTGGCGACGTAGAGTCCGTTAAGGCTGTTTCCGATCTGGTGTGTCCCGTTAGCGGCACTGTCTGCGCTATCAACGAGGAACTGCTGGGCAGCCCCGAAATGGTCAACGAGGCTCCCTATGATGCATGGATCATCAAGGTCGAGGAGATTACTGATCGCGAAGAACTCCTGTCCGCCGCTGATTACGAGGCTTTCTGCGCCGAGGAGGGCTAATATGGGCAGCTATGTGCCTTCTACCCCTGCACAGCAACAGGAAATGCTGGAGTCTTTAGGCCTCAGCAGCTTCCGTGACCTGTACGCAGTGGTGCCCGAGGCAATGTATCTGGAAGACGGTGCATTACAGATCCCTCAGGGCATGAGTGAACTGGAAGTGATCCGCAAGGTCAGCGAAATGGCAGCCAAGAACCGTGTGTTCTCCACTGTCCTCCGTGGCGCCGGTGCATATGATCACTATATCCCCTCTATCGTAAAATACATCCCTGCAAAGGAAGAATTCCTCACTGCTTATACGCCTTATCAGGCAGAAATGAGTCAGGGCATTCTGCAATCTATTTTCGAATACCAGACCATGATCTGCGAACTTACCGGCATGGATGTTTCCAATGCTTCCGTATACGACGGAGCCACCGCTGCAGCTGAAGCTGCGGCTATGTGCCGCGACCGCAAGCGCCGCGTGACTCTGATTTCCGCAACTGCCCATCCCGATACCATCCAGACCGTACAGACCTACTGCTACGGTACCGGTGATGAGCTGCGGATCGTTCCTGCCAAGGACGGCAAGACCGACTTAGAGGCTCTTAAGGAAATGCTGACAGCAGATGTAGCATCCCTCTATATCCAGCAGCCTAATTTCTACGGTCTGATCGAAGATGCTACGGAAATCGGCAATCTGGTTCATGAGGCAGGGGCTATGTATGTTATGGGGTGCAATCCCATTGCATTGGGACTCCTCAAGACGCCTCGTGAGTGTGGCGCCGATGTAGCCGTTGGTGAAGGACAGCCCTTGGGTATGCCCCTCAGCTTCGGTGGCCCCTATCTGGGCTTTATGTGTACTACGCAGAAGCATATGCGCAAGCTTCCCGGTAGAATTGTTGGTGAGACCGTGGACAGCAAGGGAGAACGTGCTTATGTTCTGTCCCTGCAGGCAAGAGAACAGCACATCCGTCGTGAAAAGGCAAGCAGTAATATTTGCTCCAATCAGGCTCTGTGTGCTCTGACAGCCGGTGTTTATATGGCAACGATGGGTGCCGAGGGTATCGCACAGGTTGCAAAGCAGTCTATGTCTAAGGCTCATTATTTGGCAAAGGCTCTGTGTGAGATTTCCGGTGTTTCCCTAAGATACAATGGGGAATATTTCCACGAGTTTGTAACAGAAATGCCCAAGGCAGAAGAAGTTCTTGCTGCTTTGGAGCAAGCTGACATCTTGGGTGGTCTCCCTGTAGAGGGTGGCATTCTCTGGTGTGCAACAGAAAAGGTAACTAAGGCACAGCTGGATCGGGCTGTAGCTATCGTGAAGGAGGTGCTGGCATGAAGCTGATATTTGAAAAGAGCGCTGCCGGTCACCGTTGCGCCATTCTGCCTCCCTGCGATGTGGAGGAAGTGACCCTGTCTTCCGAACTGACCCGCCGGATCGCTCCGAAGCTTCCCGAACTGAACGAGCAGGAGATCTCCCGTCATTATACGGAACTGAATAAGAGAGTCCATGGTGTAAACTGTGGTTTCTATCCTCTTGGTTCCTGCACTATGAAGTATAATCCCCGTGTAGACGAGGAAGCTGCAGCGCTTCCCGGCTTTACGGCAGTCCACCCCCTTGCTCCCGCTCACACTGTAGAGGGCTGTAAGGAGGCCCTGGATACCGCAAAGGCTTATCTCTGCGAGATCACAGGCATGGACGACATGACCTTCCAGCCTGCGGCAGGTGCCCACGGTGAATTTACCGGCGTTCTTCTCATTAAGCAGTACCACGATGCCCGTGGAGACAGCAAGAGAAAGAAGATCATCGTTCCCGATTCCGCCCACGGAACCAACCCTGCTACTGCAGCTATGTGCGGATATGATGTTGTGAACATCCCCTCCGCTCCGAACGGATGTGTAGATCTGGAAGCCCTGAAGGCAGTTCTGGGCGAGGATACTGCAGGTCTCATGCTGACGAACCCCAATACCGTAGGTATTTTTGACGAGAATATTCTGGAGATCACGCGTCTGGTTCACGAGGCCGGTGGCCTGTGCTACTACGACGGTGCAAACCTGAACGCTGTTATGGGCGTGGTTCGTCCCGGTGATATGGGCTTCGATTGCATCCATCTGAATCTCCATAAGACCTTTGCTACCCCCCACGGTGGCGGTGGCCCCGGCAGCGGTGCTGTTGGCTGTAAGGATATCCTTGCACCCTACCTGCCTAAGGCAGATGGCATCCGTGTCAAGAGTTTCAACGGTAACTTCTTGGTTGTGATCAAGGCTCTGACCTATCTCCTGACTCTGGGTAAGGAAGGCGTTCCCGAGGCCGCAAAGAATGCTGTCCTTAACGCCAACTACCTGCAGAGCAAGATAAAGGGCACCTTTACGCCTGCTTTTGATCGTCTGTGTATGCATGAGTTTGTTCTGGACCTTAGCGAGTTCAAGAAGGAAACCGGTGTTTCCGCTCTGGATGTAGCAAAGTCCTTGATCGACTATGGTATGCATCCTCCCACAATGTACTTCCCCCTCATCGTTCACGAGGCCGGTGGCCTGTGCTACTACGACGGTGCAAACCTGAACGCTGTTATGGG
>JAZSAO010000011.1:0-1869 GCA_045601945.1 Faecousia sp.
AGAAGATGACGAAACCTACACAGAGCTTCCCATTGACAGCAACGTTTCCATGAATCTCTGGGGCTTCCGCAGAGAAGCATTGGATGGATTCGAAGCAAAGTTCCGTAATTTCCTCACAAACACCCTGCCCACCAACCCTGAAAAGGCAGAGTTCTTCCTTCCCCTGATTATCAGCGACATGATCACAGAGGGAACCGGCACCATTCGCGTTCTTAACTGCGACGCCCATTGGCACGGTGTCACCTATAAGGAAGATCTCCCCTCCGTCGTTGCCGCTGTACAGGCTATGAAGGATGCAGGCAAGTATCCTGAATATCTGTGGAGGTAATATCTCATGGTCAGCCCGGAAAAAGTATTGGAATCCTACCCCCTCAGGGGTGCTCCCATATACGTAGGCCGCTACGGTTGCGGCCATATTAACGATACCTTTGCCGTTGCTTGTGACAGCGGTTGTATGTATATCCTGCAACGGGTCAACAGCAAGATCTTCACCAAGCCTTGGGAACTGATGGAGAATATCGAGGCTGTCACTACCTTCTTAGGGGAACGGGCAGAAGATCCCCGTGGCCATCTCCGTTTGATTGCTACCAAGGACGGCAAGGCTACCTGCGTAGATGAAGACGGGGAATATTGGCGCCTCTTCCCCTTTATCGAAAACAGCCTGTGCCTCCAAAAGGCAGAATCCCCCGAGGAATTCCGCCAGAGTGCCATTGCTTTCGGTCGGTTCCAAAAACTCCTTGCCCAATTCCCTGCTGCAAAGCTTCATGAGCCCATTGCCAATTTCCACAACACTGTAGACCGCTATCGTCAGTTCCACGAGGCGTTGGATGCGGATGTTATGGATCGCAGAAAGCTTTGCGAAAAAGAGATCCAATTCTATCTGGATCGGGAAGGAGAAGCCGGTGCCATCGTTGACCGTCTGACAGACGGCAGACTCCCTCTCCGTGTCACTCATAACGATACCAAGCTGAACAATGTCATGCTGGACTATGACACCCGTGAGGCTCTGTGTGTCATTGACTTAGATACCATTATGCCCGGTTCTTCTCTGTATGACTTTGGCGACTCCATCCGTTTCGGTGCCGCCACTGCCGCAGAAGACGAGCAGGATCTGAGCAAGGTCTCCATGAGTCTGGATCTGTACCGCACCTTTACAGAGGGATTCCTCTCTGCCTGCGGTGACAGCCTGACAGAAGAAGAAATTAAAATGCTCCCCATCGGTGCTAAAATGATGACGCTGGAATGCGGTCTGCGCTTCCTGACGGACTACTTAAAGGGAGATACGTATTTTAAGACCCATCGAGAGGGTCAAAACTTAGACCGTAGCCGCACCCAAATGACGTTGGTTTCGGATATGGAAGCAAAAATGTCCCAAATGGAACAAATCATTCAGGAGGTACTGGCATGAAGGTACTGGTAACAGGCGGTGCAGGCTACATCGGCACCCACACCTGTGTAGAACTGATCGAAGCAGGTCACGAGCCTATTGTAATTGATAATCTACGGAACTCCAATCCCAAAAGTTTGGATCGGGTTCGGGAAATTACGGGAAAGACCATTCCCTTCTATGAGGGAGATGTCCGTGACGAAGCCCTTTTGGAACAGATTTTAGACAAGCACGAGATCGGCTGTGCCATCCACTTTGCAGGTCTCAAGGCCGTTGGCGAATCCTGCGCCATTCCTCTGGAATATTACGAAAATAACTTAGGCTCCACCATGACCCTGTGTAAGGTTCTGGGTCGTAGAGGGATCAAGAAGATCATCTTCTCTTCCTCCGCTACGGTTTACTCCGGAGATAACGAAATGCCCCTGCGGGAAAGTTCCAAAACCGGCAACTGCACCAACCCTTACGGCTGGACGAAATACATG
>JAZSAO010000012.1:0-2614 GCA_045601945.1 Faecousia sp.
CCGTACCCTCGATAGCATACAGGGTGTTCCCCCTACGCTCAGAGGTAAAGGATACCAAGGTATATTGTCCCTCCCTGATATTATCGTAATGGGAGTCAAATCTCCATGTAACATCGATAGTAGTCATGCCACCGTTATTCCCGTAGGGACCGTAATCGGTGAATACAGGTTGTCCCTTGGCCTCTTTCCCCGCATAGAGGGCTACACAGAAGTATTGACTGCTGTCCCCTGTTTCCAGCGCAAGGAATGAAAATCTTGCCTCATCCAAGTCAATATAATAGGAGCATTTTTCTGTCAGGGGACCGGGGATCAGGAGATTGTTCTCTTCCGGATCTCTGTTTCGGAAAGAAGAACGGTCCTTCTCAATTATGGTCGAAAGGCCCTCTTGCGGTGTGGAGAATGTAACTTGTTCCGGGTCAAAGGACAGCTCTAACACCCCTGCTGTTGCAGTTACCGTGCAGATGAGCGAACATAAAATCCCAAAAACAAGGATCAGGGAAATGGCTTTTTTCATATGTAGACCTCCTCAAAAAATCTGATGCCATAATTTTACTACAAGCATAGTTCTTTTGTCAATAAATATTCGGTTTATTTAGAAAAAGTGATTGCAACAAATTACAGAGTTGCATCAAATATTTTTTATCTAAATCTATTTTGTTTCTTTTTTGTAGTTGACAAATAGGGACTTGTAGTGTATTCTATAGCAGACACAAGATATTGTGTGTTTCATTGTTTGTAGAATACAACATACACTATTTTCCAGTTGACTTGGAGGAATTTATGCACATAGCCGGTCTTCAAAAAATGACCTTACTGGACTTTCCCAACCGAGTTGCTGCAACGGTGTTTCTACCCGGATGTAACTTTCGCTGTCCCTTTTGCCACAATTCTCCTCTGCTTCGCGGAATTGACGAACTTTCCGAGGAAAGCTTCTTTTCCTATTTAAAGAAGCGTCGTGGCCTTTTGGACGGAGTTGCGGTTACAGGAGGAGAGCCCCTTTTGCAGCCGGATCTGGGAGAATTTCTGGAAAAAATCAAAGCACTGGGATTTGGGGTCAAGCTGGACACCAACGGTAGCCAGCCACAACATCTTGGGGAATTGTTACAAAAGGGTCTCGTGGATTATATTGCAATGGATATCAAAAACAGTCCTGCAAAATACGACAGCACTGCCGGTGCCACGGGAATCCTGCCCCAAGTACGGGAAAGCGTGGATCTGATCCGCTCCTGTGGAGTGGATTACGAATTCCGCACCACAGTAGTAGCGGAATTTCACGAATCCGAAGATTTCCACGAAATCGGTCGGTGGCTCCAAGGTGCCAAAGCCTATTATCTCCAATGCTTCGAGGATTCCGGCGACATCCTTTGTCCCGGGCTTCACCCACCCACAAAATCCGATTTGGAACATTATCTGGCAATCGCCGGTTCATATATTCCAAATACCCACCTCAGAGGACTTTAATCTTATAAAAAGAAAGGACGATTTATCATGTACCAGGTTATTAAGAGAAACGACACCGTCGTAGAATTCGATCTGTCTAAGATCAACGTAGCAGTTAAAAAGGCTTTCGATGCCGTAGAAAAGCAGTATCACGATGATATCATTGAGTTCCTTGCTCTGAAGGTCACCGCTGATTTCGAGCCCAAGATCCAAGACGGCAAGATCGCTGTAGAAGACATTCAGGACAGCGTAGAATCCGTTCTGATCCGTGCCGGCTATGACGATGTTGCCAAAGCATACATTCTCTACCGCCGTCAGCGTGAAAAGCTGCGCAACATGAAGTCCACCATTCTGGACTACAAGGAACTGGTTGACAGCTACGTCAACATTCAGGACTGGAGAGTTAAGGAAAATTCCACCGTTACTTATTCCGTCGGCGGTCTGATCCTGTCTAACTCCGGCGCCATCACTGCCAACTACTGGCTCAGCGAGATCTATGATGACGAGATCGCAAACGCCCACCGCAATGCAGATATGCACATCCACGACATGTCCATGCTCACCGGCTACTGCGCTGGCTGGTCTCTGCGGCAGCTCATCGAAGAGGGCTTAGGCGGCGTTACCGGTAAGATCACCTCCGCGCCTGCAAAGCATCTGGCTTCCCTGTGCAATCAGATGGTCAATTTCCTGGGTATCATGCAGAACGAATGGGCAGGGGCACAGGCCTTCTCCTCCTTCGATACTTATCTTGCTCCCTTTGTTAAGGTGGATAATCTCACCTATAAGGAAGTTAAGCAGTGCATCCAGAGCTTCATCTTCGGCGTGAACACTCCTTCCCGCTGGGGTACTCAGGCTCCCTTCTCCAATATCACTCTCGACTGGACTGTTCCCGCAGACCTTGAGAATATGCCCGCTATCGTAGGCGGCAAGGATATGGACTTCACCTACGGTGACTGTAAGGCAGAAATGGATATGGTAAATAGAGCATTTATCGAAATTATGATCGAGGGCGATGCTCATGGACGTGGATTCCAGTATCCAATTCCAACATATTCAATTACAAGTGATTTTGACTGGTCAGACACACTTAATAACCAGTTATTATTTGAAATGACAGCAAAATATGGTACACCATATTTTTCAAACTATATTAACAGTGATATGGAACCAAGTG
>JAZSAO010000013.1:0-4294 GCA_045601945.1 Faecousia sp.
CCGTGATCCCAGAAGATCAGGGCCTTTCGGTTGGCAGGATAATTCTTCTCGCACCAACGGATGAACCAACTGAGGTTGTCGGGATCCGTCATAGCATAGCTGCCCAGATCCTTTTCGATACAGGTCATGCCCTCGTCTGTGATCTGCCAAATCTGGTTGGTTTTACTGCTAACGGCAGAGTTCTGCCACTGTTTACATCCACCGGTGTATGCCAGAATATTGATCTTGTCGGACAGGTCTGCGTTGATCATTTCCTGCAGATCCATAGAAGCCATCTTATACTTGGATTCCAGATCCGTACCGCAGAGGTAAAGCATAATGGTGATTTCGTCCTGACCACCGCCCTTGATCTCCGTGTACTTTGCCCGGGAGCCGGATGCCACAGTTGTATCCAGCTTTCCTGCATTGCTTCCGTTATCCCAACCGGTGGAAACA
Organism: Faecousia sp.; assembly: GCA_045601945.1. Classification (GTDB taxonomy): domain Bacteria; phylum Bacillota; class Clostridia; order Oscillospirales; family Oscillospiraceae; genus JAZOXB01. The sequence continues at coordinate 436 of JAZSAO010000013.1, forward strand.
CTGCCACCGCCCAAATTGCCTAACATAGACAGAATGCTTCCGGCATTCCCCTGTTGCTGTTGTTGCTGTTCAACTTGGCTGTAATCTTGTCCACCGCTGTTTCCGTTGCCTCCCAAAAGGAACCCGCCGGCACCACCGCCACCTAACAAGAGAGCAAGGACAATCAAAATAATCTTGATGCCGCCACCGCTACTGCGAGTTGGCATTCCATTGGATCCGCTCCCCCTGTAGGAGTTGCCCCCACCGGAGTTCATCCCGGGGCGCGGGGAGCCAACAGATCCCGTTCCCAAGCCGGAGCCTCTGCGGTAAATATCCTTTCCTTGCCCGGTCACGTTTCGTTTCCGTCCAACAGGTCGATTTCCTGCCATATGTATCCATCCTTTCTGTGTAGCCTTATGTAGGAAAGGCTTCGGTGTTTCTATGTTTCATTTTATCATATTTCTGCCTAAAAGGAAAGAATATCTTAGGTTTTTTTCGCTGTTCTATCGCACAGGGTAGAGGGAAGCCCCTTTCGGAGCAGATTTCCCGTTCCGAAAGGGGCAGTTTTCCATGGATTTGCTGTTAATTTGCTATGAATCTGCTGTTAATTCGCAAAGAAAGCCTTTGCGCTGTCGCTGTAGGCAAAGAGGGCTCTGCACAGGTCACCCAATGCGCCGGTTTTATTGTTGCCGTAGGTGTCGGGGCTATAGGTCAGGGTGTTGGAAAGGGCAGTTTCCCCCTCGTAAACCTGTGCCGTCAGGACAGTACGGAGCTCGGCGGCCAAGAGAGAGTCTAAATAGAAGCTGTAGCAGTTTTCTCTTGCCTCGTAGGAGGTGGGATCCGTGAGGATCACGGTGGTTTCCTCGCCCTTGTGGTTGAGGTAGGTGACCTTCATGGTGAGGTCAGAAGGTTCGCCCTCGTATGCACTCAGATCCACACGGTAGATCACGGTGACCTTGGAATTCAGTTCCAGCGCCTTGCCTACCCAAGTGATCACAGGGGCTTCCTGTTCGGTGCCTGTGACATTGGTACTGCCGAATGCTACGGCATCCAAATCACTGCAGTAAGCCCGCTGCGCCTCGGTCATAGCACTGTCTGCAAGGGCATCTGTGCGATAGCCCTTGTAAATCTGTGCCTTTGCGCCGTAAACTAACAGGTCTGCACAGAGGGTCTTCAGGCTGTCCGTAACACGGGTCTTTCCAAGCTGTGCGTAGGCATAATCCGCAATGGAATAGAAATCTGTATGAGAATAACTTTCTTGTCCATCCTTTACCATGCAGAGGGTAGCTTCCATTACATCGTTCATATAGACAGCGGTCAGGTCGCTAAGGGTGAAATACCGGTAACCGTCCTTTTCCATAGACTCCGGCGTTGCGATTCGATATCCCACCAGCTGATCCCCTGTGTAAACCGGGATCCGAATTTCCATACGGAAAGAGTCGTAGGTCTCCAGATCCTCGATGGGAACCATGTAGTTCACAGAAATATCGCTGGCCAAATTCAGGCTATGGTAAATCCGGATATCCGGTGTGGGATCCGGTGTGGGCTCTACAGGGGTCTCCACCTTACCGTTTAGGAAAACTTCTGCCGCCTCCACCGTTCTGCTGTCTACTACGAATCTATAGGGCGCATTCACAGTCGCACTCTTTTTGCCGTCCTGAGGCAGGTCTGTCCGTGTGGGCTTCTGTTCATAGCAAACCTTCAGGTCGGTAACGGATAGGATGTTCTTGGTCTTATCCGTTCCCGTATGGGAATTGTAGATTACCAAATATATATCTGTTCCAACAGTCAGCTTACTTTCGTCCAGAGCAAAATATTGGGCAGAAGCGGAATTGACATTCCAATTGGTACGGGTGAATGTTGCCAGCGTGGTGGAATCCACCGTAGAGACAAAGCCTGCGGAAAGAACCGCTCCGTCCCCCAACACGGTCTTGGCGCCAATATCGATACTGACGATCTTCGCTGCGGTATCCTTTTCCAGCTTAAAGGCAATGGCCTGTCCGGGGGAGAGGTATACCTCATTCTTGGGACCGATATTCTTGTAGTCCGTCAGGGTTACCACACGGTGACCGGTTTCCACTTCATCCACATTGACAGAGGGAGCGGTATTACTGTTTTCCTCTGTCGGTTCCGTTGTTACATCATACCTGATGGTACTGTCAATAAAGACTGCCCCGCTTGTTTGCCCGTTTTCAAGGAGTGCGGCATTGAAATTCGCTACGGAAAGGAGGCTGTCACGGATCTCCTTGACATAGGAATAGGCTTCCTTATCTGCACGGTAGGCATCCTTGGCTACTTGCTGGTTCTTGGTCAGAGTCGTTCCTGTAACATCAATGGTGTTATAGACCCGGATGGCATCCAGATAGAAGTCATCCCCACGGGCCAAGAAGGGATAATCGCTGGTAACACCCTTGTTGACAGCGATCTTCACATAATAGGTACCGTGCTCCAAGCCGTGGAAAGAAGCCACGGGGATCTGGTACAAGTTCATATCGCCCTTGTTGTTTACGGTGAGGAATCTTTCCAGATTTTCCTGGGTCATAGGAAGTGCCTTATAAAGGCTCACGCGAATAGCACCCTGATCGGGTCCCGTTCGGCTGATAATATCCACGCCGGTTCCTGTAAAGGAGAAGGTTGCTTCGGTGTATTTCTCGGGGTAGGTATAGGTGCCGTTGTCTAATTGCTCTTGGGTGGGGTCCAGACGAACACCCTTACCCTCGATAAACAAGCTATCTCCATCAGAAAGATAGACATCATTGCTATAGGCTGAATCATAGCCATAGGTAGGAATTGTCGAAGTCGCAGTTCCGTCACCCAGATAGATATGGTCGATCTCCAATGTTCCCCCCTGAATATCGTAGAACTGCAACACGATCTTGGTTACCGTGGTGAATTTTTGCAATTCCGATTTCATCGGTATGGTAACGGATTGGAAATTGTTCGTATCTGCAATAAGTTTTGATATCGTATGGGTGGTAGAGGTCCCGTTTAACATACCGGTTACCTTTGCCTCTAATCTGGGGTTTCCGTTGGGATTGGCGGTACACCCGTTTAGTCGGAAGCGTGTTTGTAAAACATCCGCATTGTAGGGGTGGTACTTTAGGTTGCCGGAGGTTAGGGTGGGACCGTTGTAGTTGGATGTGCCTACGGTGACAGAGGCGATCCCCTTGGAGCTATTGTAGGAAATGGCGCTACCGGTTCCGCCTACGGTCCATGTGCCGGTGTCATAGTTTGCATTTGCGTAGGTGTCGTTAAAAGCATAGCTACTGGCAGATACGCCGTAACGGGCAGAATTGCTGTTATCGAAGCCAAAGTACAGGGACTTGTTCGCAGGATTGCCCGTGACAGTGGGATCGAATTTATCCGATGTGCTATTCCAAATAGGAGGTCCCACATACACATAGTCCAGAATCACCTGCGCACCTTGGGTTCCTCGTACCGCAGGAACGAGGCGTGTAATGGTAGCATCATCATAATTTGGATGGGTCAATGGGATCGTAACTGTGATCCATCGACCTATCTCTTTGCTTAGATCTATGTATCGCCTGTAGTTCAAATTTTGATCGGTTATATATTGCGATTTCGCTGAGTTTGTAAAATGAAAATCAATCCATGGTGCTGTAGCTCCGGAATCTACATTGCCTATTTTATTATCTACATCTGTAAAGGTAACAGAATAACCCTCTACCGCCTGTATCATCAAGCGCATTTGAACATAATGATTTGAGGCCGGTTTAAAATTTAAATTATTGAAGTAGAAGTATAGTCGCGAGGTATTTGCGTTATCTTTTGTTCCGTCGGATTTCTTTCCAGACGGGGTGGCGTCTGTTAAATAGATGCCTTTGGGTGTAGTTGTATACGCCGAGAGGGTTGTATTGGT
>JAZSAO010000014.1:0-6163 GCA_045601945.1 Faecousia sp.
ATGGCTACCGAGAAATTATATTACGCTGACCCTTATCTAAAAGAAATGGATGCTACCGTCCTGTCCTGTGAAGAAAGAAAGAACAGCTATGCTGTTATATTGGATCGCACTGTTTTTTATCCCACCGGAGGAGGGCAACCCTTTGACACCGGCATTCTGGGAGATGCTCAGGTTCTGGATGTATCCGATATAGACGGAGAGGTTGTCCATCTCTGTGACCGTCCCTTGACCGTAGGACAGACTGTCCACGGTACCATTGACTGGGATCGGCGGTTTATGCTCATGCAGCATCATTCCGGGGAACAGCTGGTTTCCGGCATCGTCCACAGCCGTTTTGGATATGATAATGTTGGGTTCCATATGGGCAGTGAGGTCATCACCATTGACTTTAGCGGTGAACTGGACTACCCCACTCTTATGGAGATCGAAGCCGCCGCTAACGAGGCTGTTTATGCCAATATTCCCTGTCATATCTTCTACCCCGACAGAGACACCTTGAAAACCCTCTCTTATCGCAGTAAGAAGGAGATCGAAGGGCAAGTCCGTCTGGTACAGTTTGCAGATGTAGATCTGTGTGCCTGCTGTGGACTCCATGTATCTCATTCCGGTGAAATTGGACTGATCAAATTACTTTCTACCACTAAGTTCCACAACGGCTCCCGTGTAGAGCTTCTGTGTGGTAAGAAAGCCCTGCAGTGGCTCAATATGGTCGCCGAGCAGAACCGTGAAATTTCCGGACTCCTGTCTGCCAAAATGGATAAAACTGCCGACTATGTACGCAGACAGGCAGAAGAACTGTCTCAGACCCGTCTGCGTTGTGCCCAACTGGAAAATCAGCTGTTCGCCCTGAAGGCAGAAGCCCTGCAGGGACAGGATTCTCCCCTGCTCTTCGAAGAAAACCTGTCCCCGGACTCTACCCGTCGTCTATGCGATGCGCTCCTACAAGGTTGTACCGGCATCTGTGCCGTATTCTCCAAGAAAGAGGATGGTTACTCCTATGCCATCGGCACCAAGGACGGTGACCTCCGTTCCTTTGTAAAGGAACTCAATGCCACTCTCTGTGGCCGTGGTGGCGGAAAACCCGGTTTTGTACAAGGCTCCGTTGCCGCTACAGAAGATGCGATCCGCAATTTCTTCCAAACACCATAACTGCGACAGTGTCCCATCAGAAACAAAAATAAACCTTTCCCCCAAGAAGTTCCGTCCCCGACAGTTCCGCAAGCCTCGATACGGTTACAAAGGTATATCCCTCTTCCAGCAGACGATCAACGATCTGTAAGGCGGCCTGAACGCTGGAATCCGTCATATCGTGGAGAAGTATAATATCCCCGGCCTCCACCTTGTCGAGTACCCGATCTCGCACTGTACTGCTACAAGAACAACACCAATCTTCCGGGTCTACAGACCACAGAATGATCGGGAGATCTGCGCAGGTCGTTTTCTGTAAGGCTTCCCGATCATAAATCCCTCCCGGTGGACGTAAAAGGGTGGGGCGTTTCCCCGTGATTTTTTCCAGCTTCTCCATAGAGACCGTTAGATCTGCGCACAATTCCGCGGGAGTCATTTCGCTAAAAAATTTATGGGCATCACTGTGGTTGCCGATCTCATGACCCTCTGTTGCAATTCTCTTCGTGAGGATTGGAAAGCGGTCTACCCGATACCCACATAAAAAGAAGGTTGCCTTCACATTCCGCTCTTTCAGACCATCTAAAAGGTCTGCGGTAAAGTGTCCCGATGGGCCATCATCAAAGGTGATGGCAATATACTTCCCTTCGGCAGATCGAACACCAAGGATCCCTAATAAGGGTAGCAACCCGACAAACAGCAATAATTTCCGCAAGAATCCCATATTTCCCACTTCCTAACCCATGATTTAGTGATAGTATATCCGAAAAGAAGGACTTGTTTATGGTAATTTGTCCCCTTTGCAAAAAGCCCCTTTCTCCCTCTGAGAAAAGCTGGTGTTGTGAAAACAATCACAGCTTCGATATAGCACGACAGGGCTATGTAAATCTCTTAACCGTACAGCAGAAGCATTCTCTCAATCCGGGCGATACCCGTGAAATGGTTTTGGCACGTCGCCAGTTTTTGGAAGCCGGCTATTATCTCCCCATTGGGGAAACCCTAAAGAAGCTGGTAACCCAATACGCTCCCTCCGCCCAAAGTGTACTGGATGTAGGCTGTGGAGAAGGCTACTATCTTTCCCACCTATCCCATATTCCGGAACAAGTCGGCATTGATATTTCCAAAGAAGCCGTTCGTTGCGCCGCCGCCAAATATAAAAACAGCCTATGGCTCACAGCAACCGCCTCTCACCTACCCTTCGCAGATCACAGCTTTGATTGTCTCCTATCTATGTTCGCTCTGACCATGGAAGAGGAATACCGGCGTGTTTTAAAACCCGGTGGCCTTTTCGTGCAGGTTTTAGCCGGAAAGAACCATTTGAGGGGGCTCAAAAATATCATCTACCCCACATTGGTAGAGAAAGAAAAGAATTTACAGCCCACACTTACGGGCTTTACCCTTCTCCACAGCGAGACCATTACCTTTGACTTTTCCCTGACCGATCCCCAACAGGTGCAGAATCTTCTATCTATGACCCCCCACGTGTGGCGGATCAGCAAGGAAGCCGCCCAAGCCCTGCGAGAGACAACCAACCTACAGGATCGGGCAGAAGTTGTTTTTAACCTATACCAAGCCAAGTGAGGATCATTTATGGATCAAAAAATGTTAGACAAGCTTCGCCTTGTAGAAGAAAAATATATTGAAATCGGTGCCAGAACGGAACAGCCGGACTTTTTTGCCGATCCCAAAAAGGCCGCCGCCTTTTTGAAAGAGCAGAAAGACCTTGCCCCTGTGGTGGATGTTTATCGTGGCTACCTCCGTGCCCAACAGGATATGGCAGATGCCCTGGAACTCATGACCGGTCAAACAGATCCGGAAATGAAAGAACTGTGTCAAGAAGAATATGCCGATGCCAAAAACCGCTGTGCACAGTTAGAAGAAGATCTAAAGATCCTGCTCCTGCCCAAGGATCCCAATGACGACAAGAGCGTTATCGTGGAGATCCGTGGGGGTGTCGGCGGTGAAGAAAGCGCCCTCTTCGCTCATAGTCTGTTCCGTATGTACCAACTCTATGCCGCCTCCAGAAATTGGAGTGTACAGCTTCTAAACTACACCGAAACAGAATTAGGCGGTGTCAAGGAAGCAGACTTTGAAATCCGCGGCACAGGCGCCTATTCCCGTTTCAAGTTTGAGTCCGGTGTACACCGTGTTCAGCGAGTGCCGGAAACCGAATCCGGTGGCAGAGTCCATACTTCTACCGCAACGGTTGCCGTTCTGCCGGAAATGGAAGAAGCCGACGTAGACATCCGCCCCGAAGATGTGGAAATGCAAGTCTACCGTGCCTCCGGTGCAGGTGGTCAGCATATTAACAAGACATCTTCTGCCGTTCGCCTGCTCCATAAGCCTACAGGCATCGTGGTAGCCTGTCAGGAGGAACGGAGCCAGTTCCAAAATCGCGAAAAATGTATGATGATGCTGTCTTCCAAACTCTATCAAATGGAGCAGGAACGGATCGAGGCCGCCTATTCCGGTCAGCGCCGTTCTCAGGTTGGCAGTGGTATGCGGAACGAGAAGATCCGCACTTATAATTTCCCCCAGAGTCGTGTCACCGATCACCGCATCGGCCTGACCCTATATAAGATCGACTCCATTATGAACGGAGATTTAGACGAAATCATTGATGCCCTGATTGCCGCAGATCAGGCAGAAAAACTGAGAGAAAGCGGTGAATAACCCCCATGAAAACACAAATGCTCCGTGGAGATAGCCGTGAAGATCTGGCCTATGCCGCTGGGCTGATCCGCAGAGGCGAACTGGTAGGCATTCCCACAGAAACCGTCTACGGATTAGGCGGAAACGGTTTGGACGCTATGGCCGCCGACCGTATTTACGAGGCAAAGGGTCGACCCAAGGATAATCCCTTCATTCTCCACATAGCTGAACCCAAAGACATGGAATCCATCTGCCACAGCATCCCGGAAACTGCATGGCTCTTGGCAGAGCGATATTGGCCCGGTCCTTTGACCATGATCCTTCCTGTAAAAGATCATATCCCCAAGCGTACTGTAGCCGGTCTCAGCACCGTAGGTGTCCGTTGTCCCGCACATGAAGCAACACGGACGCTGATCCGTCTGTCAGGAGTTCCCATTGCGGCGCCCTCTGCAAATATCAGCGGAAAACCCTCCACCACTACCGCAGAACACGTACTCCACGATATGGATGGACGCATTGCCGCCATTATTGACGGCGGTCCCTGTGAAGTCGGTGTGGAATCCACCATTATCGACCTGACTACAGAGGTTCCTCAGCTTCTCCGTCCCGGTGGGATCACCCCGGAGGAATTACTGGAACTGTTGGGAGAGTTGGAGGTCGATCCTGCCGTATTGGGAAATTTACCCCCCGATGCTATTGCCCGAGCCCCGGGTATGAAATACATCCATTACTCTCCTACTGCACCGGTTACCATCATTGACGGCAGTGATGAAGCCGCCGCCCGATACATCCGTGCCCAATTCCAAGAAGGGGATGCCGTTCTTTGTTTCCAAGAGGAACTTGACCTGTATAACGGTTGCAATCCCACCGCCTATGGCACCAGAGAAGACAATCGCAGTCTCTCCGCCGGTCTGTTTTCCGCTCTGCGAGACTTAGACCGTCCGGAGATCAAGCGGATCTTTGCCCGCTGTCCCCAAGGGGGTGGCGTTGCATACGCCGTAGGCAATCGCCTCAAGAAGGCCGCCGGCTTCTGCATTATCAACGCGGAGGAAGAATGCCTATGAAAATTCTCGGTATAACAGGCGGCACCGGTTGCGGAAAGACCACTTTGCTGAAAGCCGCAGAGGCTCTGGGTTTCCGCTGTATTGATTGTGATGCCCTATACCACGAACTGTTACAAACCTGCGCCCCCATGTTAACAGAACTGGCGGCACAATTTCCCACTGCCTTTCAGCAGGGCATATTGAATCGCAAGGCTCTGGGCAACATAGTCTTTCAGGATGATGGTAAACTCCAAATCCTCAATCACATTACCCACCGATATGTGAAAGAAGAAGTTCTGGCTCGGATCCAAGGTGCGGAATATGCCGCTATTGATGCTGTTGCTCTCATAGAAGGCGGCTTAGGGGAACTGTGCGATACCACCGTTGCAGTCACTGCCCCGGAAGAAGTTCGAATCAAACGTCTGCTTGAACGAGATAATATTACCCGAGATTATGCCCTCCTGCGGATCCGCGCCCAGAAGAGTTGCGAAGAATTTTCCGCTATGACAGACCATACGCTCTGCTCCGACCAACCCATGAAGCAATTCTCTAAAAAATGTAATGATTTTATAAAAGGAGTTCTTAAAATGGAAGAAAAGAAATTCGAAGAACAGCGCAAAGCCCTGTTAAACGCACCCAAGAACGGCTATGACCGCATTAGCGCAGAAGACTTAGCCGCCATGGAACCCTACTGCAAGGAGTACATGGACTTTATCTCCACCTGCAAGATCGAACGGGAAGCTGTAGAATGGACCATCGCAGAGGCCGAAAAGAACGGCTTTAAGCCCTTGGTTCCCGGTATGGAACTGAAGCCCGGCGACCGTGTCTACGGCAATAACCACAAGAAGGCTGTGATCTTTGCAGTCATCGGCGAAAAGTCCCTGAACGAAGGCACCCACATCTGCGCTTCCCACATTGACTCTCCCCGTCTGGATCTGAAGCCCAATCCCCTGTACGAAGACAGCGAAATGTCCTACTTCAAGACCCACTACTACGGTGGCACCAAAAAGTACCAGTGGACCACCACTCCCCTGGCTCTCCATGGCGTCGTTTATAAGAAGGACGGCACAGTCGTTACCGTTACCGTTGGCGAAGATCCCACAGATCCCATTTTCTGCGTTACCGATCTGCTGATCCATCTGTCCGCTGACCAGATGCGTAAGACCATGGCTGACGGCATTACCGGCGAAAACCTGAACATTCTTCTGGGCTCCAAGCCCTTGGCAGAGGACGAAGGTGCTGACCGCATCAAGTTCGCTACCATGGTACTCCTGAACGAAAAGTACGGCCTTGTGGAAGAAGACTTCCTCTCTGCCGAACTGACCATGGTTCCCGCAGGCCCT
>JAZSAO010000015.1:0-2367 GCA_045601945.1 Faecousia sp.
AAGAAGAAGACTTTGACGATCTCAGGTATGTAAACAGAAAAGTCAGGATAGACATTATGACCGATGTTTACTCTTGATTCGTAGGTATATTCAAGACCCAGTTCATCAAGTTTTGTGGCTATAAGTGCCTCTCCTTTTGACCTCATAAGGATGCCGTTGTGCTCGATCGGATTGATCTTCTCCATGGGATTGCTGTCTTCGGTCTTCTTCAATTGTTCAAAATACTTGCGGTTCATCTTCACCGGTTCATTGCGTCGCTTTATCTGCGAGACTATACGGACCTCAAGACCCGCTGCTTCCATCTTTCTTTTAAGATCGTCTACCTCGCGGATCAGTCCGGACGATTCCTCAACCAGAGGAAGCAATGAAGCACCGGGATCGCATTTGATACTGTAGTACTTTCTGTTGTATTTGCTATGGCCGGCAAATTCCTTTACCCATACCGTCTTGCAGCTATATCCGTGCTCAACCCTTTCCGTCATCTTCCCTTTCGGCAGCTTCTCAAGCCTCTTTTCAAGATACCTCAACCTGATCTTCGCCTGCTCAAATGATAGGAACATAATATCTCACCCCTTTTAGTACCATAGAAAGTGTAATTGTTAGAGAGCAATTAACTCTGACAGTTGCACTTTTTCTTATAATACGGGGAGTAATTGGCCTGACGTCAGCCCTTTTGGATCCAAGCATCCGTAAACAAAACTGTCAGCCAATCCCCTTATTATAAGCATTCGCTTAAGCAGGTAGGGATCAGCTCCCGCGTAATCAACTAAACTGAATGGTAATAAGTGCGGCTTGGAACAATTACTAAATTCAGATTTAGGAGGTATCACATGATCAGCGTAGGAATTGATGTGTCCAAAGGAAAGAGCACTGTTTGCATCCTTAAGCCCTACGGAGAAGTTGTTTGTAAGCCGTTTGAGTTGCAACACAACAAAAAATCACTGGAATCACTGGACGAACTTTTACAGAAATTGGACGGTGAAGTTAAGATCGTAATGGAAGCGACAGGGATTTATAACCTTCCGGTACTGAACTTTCTCGACGGGAAAGGTTATTTTGTTTCCGTTATAAATCCTTGTGTAATGAAGAAATATGCCAGGAACAACAACTTCAGAAACGTTAAAACAGACAAGATGGATTCTATTACCATTGCAAACTATGGAATAGAGAAGTGGTTCAAACTTAAGCGGTACGAGGCTTCAGAGTCCACGTATGCTGAATTGAAATTGTTGGGCAGACGGTATCGTCACTACATGGATATGCATATTCAGGCATTGCAGGAACTTACACATGTATTAGATTATGTTATGCCCGGTATTAAGGGATTGTTCAACAGCTGGACAGAATCTAATAACAAAGACAAGCTGAGTGATTTTGTTGAAAGGTTTTGGCATTACGATCTAATAACTTCTATGAGCTGTGAAGAGTTTATTGAAGCATATAACGAATGGGCAAGACAAAAGAAATACCATCAGAGTGAATCCAAGGCAGCGCAAGTCTACGAATTAGCATCTGATGGTATTCCGACATTACCGTCCAGTCTCCCATCGACCAAAATGCTTGTACTGGAAGCGATAAAAACATTAAGAACCATAAATAGTTCTCTGTATACTATATTATCGCGAATGAAGGAACTTGCGAAGAGTCTGCCTGAATATTCAACGGTAAGAGCTATGGGTGGTGTAGGAGATACACTTGCTCCAAAGTTAATAGCAGAGATTGGTGATGTCAGGAGAATGCACAGTGCAAAGGCACTAGTAGCATTTGCAGGGATAGATCCGCCACCGCATGAATCAGGGCAGTTTGTGGGGACTAAACGCCAGATTACTAAGAAGGGCTCTTCTACGCTAAGAAAAGTAGGATATGAAGTTATGAGAGTGCTTAAATCCCACAAAGCACCCAAAGATAGTGCAGTTTACGAATATATAGTTAAGAAAGAAAACGAGGGCAAAAGCAAAAAACAGGCAAAGATAGCCGGTCTGAACAAATTCTTGCACATCTACTATGCGAGAGTAATGGCTGTATACCAATAACAAAATGGTCACATAAAGAAAAACAGACCGGAATCAACCGGTCTGTTTGCCATGCTTAAATCTAAGTTCTGTAATTCTGCTAATCAACTCTTGATTTTTGTTAGCAGGTTTTATTTGTTGAGGGGTATTCCTTTTTCCGCCATATACTTTTTTACTGACTCAAATGTCTTATCGCTTATGACATGTTCGATCCGGCAGGCATCTTCCTCTGCCGTCTCTTTGTCGACTCCGAGGACGATAAAGAAATTGCTTAGCACTACGTGCCTCTCGTAGATCTTCTCTGCGATCTGCCTCCCTGATTCCAGGAGCGTGATATAACCACGGCTGTCGATCT
>JAZSAO010000016.1:0-1848 GCA_045601945.1 Faecousia sp.
ACCGGCGGCAAGGAGCCCACCTGTACAGAGGAAGGTCTGACTCCTCTGGTACAGTGCACTACCTGTAAACAGCCCCTGTCTGTGCAGGAACCCATTGCTCCCACGGGACATAATGTGCATACACAGACGCCTGTGGCCCCCGGTTGTGTTACAGAGGGCAGAACCGAGCATAGCTACTGCACCCTCTGCGGTGAAGTGTTTGTTCAGGGGCAGACCGTCCCGGCAACAGGTCATAGCTACCAATACAGTACAATGGGAGATCTGCTCCACAAGGTCTCTTGTGACAATTGCGACTATGGCGCAGAGGAAGAACATCGGCTAAAAGACGGAATCTGCATCTGCGGAGACGGAACCGGAGTACCGGTTCTGAAAGAAGATTTGACCATGTACCATACGCTGGATCTTGCCAGTGATATTTCCGTTAACTATGTAGTTCCTGCTGTTCGGTTAGAAGGATTTGATTTGTCTACCGTGACTATAGAATGTAGACTGCAAACCCCCGATGGGGAAAGAATTTTTACCCTGTTGCCGGAACTTCGGGGACAGTATTACTATTTTGCTCTGCGAGAGTTAACGGCTGTTCATATGAGCAACCGCATTCTGTCTGTATTGCGGGGGACAAGAGGTATCCGAGACTATTATTCTCCCGTAGATGATTATAGTATTGGAGACTACGCCTACAATTGCCTGAATAAGAGTACCAATGGTGAGACGTTAAAGACCTTGTGTGCAGAACTCCTCCGATACGGAGCAGCCGCTCAGAACTATAAGGGATATTGTACAGATACCCCTGCTGACGGGAACATGACGCAAGAGCATAAAAGCTATCTTGCAGATCTTGCAACAGTGCCTGTGGGAGAAATCAGTATGGAACTGCCTTCTCTCCGTGAGACTTGCGTAACGTGGGCAGGAAAAGCAATGGCGTTGGATAGCAGGATCGCCATCCGGTATGCCGTGGATCTGTCTACCTACGATGGAAAAGTTGAAGATCTCCGCTTAGTGATCCGATACCAGGGAATTGACGGCAAGGAAAAGCTTGCGGAAATGACCGATCCAAAGCCCTACGGGAATTACGGTGGGATCTATGTATTTGACGTTGATGCTCTCTTAGCGGCAGAGTTCCGCACGGTCCTTATGACAACCATATACGAGGGAGAGGTTGCAGTTTCCACAACGTTGCTCTATAGTCCCGACACCTATGCCCGTGGAAAAACCGGCCCCTTAGGAGACCTGTGCAAGGCGCTCCTTGCCTATTCCGACGCCGCAAGAGCATACTTTTTAAGTTAATATCATGACCGTAGGGTATGAATGTTCATAAGGTACTTGGTTAGAATACTTCGATAGTACACACATATTCCATAGCACTATTTGGTGAAATATTCGCCAGAGGCGAATGTGAAATAATGACCTGCGGCCGTTGTGAAATTTCTTGCTAACGCAGAAAGTGAAATGAAATAAATCCACCCACGCTCGCAGACATTTCACATGGCGTAGCCATATTTCACGACCGAAGGTCATTTCACAAATCCGAAAGGATTTATTTCGTTGAAAAACCTCATTGCCGTCGGCGATGAGGTTTTTCTGGTGCCGCTGACCGGGGTCGGCTTAAGGTAAGGGAGGAACTACGGCAAACTGCCCCCGGCAGTTTGCTTTGGGTGCGAGGCAAGATTTTGGTGCGTACTGTTGGTTAGAACTTATTTCATCTTCGACCCCGGAGCGTTACGAAAAAATCTCCACACCCCTAAAGGGGGTATGGAGATTTTTGGTGCCGCTGACCGGGGTCGAACCGGTACGGATTTTACTCCGAGGGATTTTAAGTCCCTTGTGTCTGCCTATTCCACCACAGCG
>JAZSAO010000017.1:0-5389 GCA_045601945.1 Faecousia sp.
GTTGATCACATCCATATCCTTGACAGCGATCATAATGGCTTCACGAAGATATTGATAGCCCTTAATGTGTGCGGGAACTCCAATCTCATGGATCATAGATGTAACCATGGATTCGATGCTGGTTTCAAAACGGCTGTAGTGCTTCTGGTGCTTTAGGGCTTCCCGCATTTCCTCCAAGCGTTCCAATACGGCAGCAGGCGTGCAGGGCTTTAAGAGAATGTACTGAACGCCTTGGGACAAAAGCAGTCCGGAGATAAACTCTGTCATAAAGTCAGCCATGACTAAAAACAGGGGCTTCTTTTCCAGTGCATTGGCGGCTTTCAGCACGGCAATGCCATCTGCCTGCGGGAGCATGGTGTCTACGATCAAAATTTCGGGCTTTGTTGTTTTAAGTAGGTCGATGGCACGCAAACCGTCGTTTGCGGTTCCGACTACGGCGTATCGATCTGAATTTTGCAGAATGGTTCCCAGCTTGTCGCTGAAATCTTCGCTACTGTTAGCAAGTAGTACACGGTACATTTTTTCCATTGATGGTTGATCCTCCTCCAAAAACTCTGTATTGATGAGCGGTAGCTCTAATTTAGCATACCATTCGATGATTTGCAAGGAGTTTTCGGAGAAAAGACCGAAATACTGTTCGACAAATAGTAACAAAACAGGCGTTTTCGACAGGAAATAAAACATTTCGACCTCAAATAAGTTACAAAGATTTCTTGAACAGTGAATGTAACATATCAATTAGATACCGTTTGTCGAGTGTTTTTCTGCAAAATTCATCTTACTTCTACTTTCTGTCCGTTTTTTCGAGCGAGAAGGACACGGATGGCAGAACGTTTCCTATGGGAAGCCAACAGGATCCAGCACCAGCCTATGGGACACAGGACTACGCCACACACGCAGCTGTGGCAGACCCACGGATCGGTAATAGCCATACCGAAGCAGAGAAGAATCACAGAACTCAGTTGCAAAGTTAGGCCGACGGTCCATAGAACTACAGCGATCTTCCGGAATCGAATCATTCGAATGGATGGGGCATAGTCGAGCAGGGCGTTGTTGTAGCGGCGATCTGTTATGCGATTGGCAAGGAGGCTGAGTCCTTGGAGAAAAAGTGCGGTATACAGAGCGTATTTTCCGACGGCGGAGTGAAAACCAAAGCCGATGAAAAAGCAGATGATTACAATGGTGGCTAAACCACCTATGGCCAGACAGACGAAAATCTGTAAAAATATATGACGGGGTTTCAAAGAATTCCCTCCCGGACAGGATTAGTGACAGTTGGGACAGGGGAGATATCCCAAGGCAAGGGCCTGCTGTTTATTATAGGCTCTGTAGCTGTGACGGATAAATTTTTCGCAGTCAAAGCTATGGAAATAGTCAGTGCCGTCTTCTTGCAGGAAAACAATATAGGTATCAAAGAACTCTGTCTTTTCTCGCAGAAGTTCTAAGCGGCTTTCCAGATCTCGGATACTTTCTTGGGCACGGGAGAGTTCCTCTGTCAAGCGAGTATTTTCTTCTTGAGAAAGCTTTAATTCCTCCCGCGTACGGAGATAGGAATCTGTTCCCAGATCTTCCAGTTCTTTCTCCAGTGCCATGGCATCTTCCTGAGCCTGTCGAAGCATCTCAGTGAGACGGACACACTCATCTTCTACAGATTGCAGACGAGCCACCTCGGCAGCAAAAGATTCCTTTTTGTTATAGAGATAGACCCCTTGCAGGAGCAGTGAAGCGGACAGAAGGAAAAGCAGAGCGGAGATCAGAATCCAACGTCCTACGCGAGTTTCTTTCTTTGCCGGTTTTTTAGGTTCGGCTTTCCTAACATTTTGTGCCGGCTTTCGTTTAGGAAGCTGGATTTTTTTGTTCAGATAGGGGGAAGACGGCAGAGGAACAGAGGTAACCTTACTGCAAGCGGTACAGAATACCGCGCTTTCATTGAGTTCTGCTCCGCAGCGAAGACACTTCATACCCATCACCTCTTGTCGAAATTTATCACACTCTATTTTACACCAAATTTCTCTTTCTGTAAAGAGTCATTTCAAAACCTTGCAAAATGGGAAGGAGTATGATACACTATGAGTACTGTGAACGGAAGGAGGCGGTTTTATGAAGACTACGGGTAAAGAACAGATTCAGGCATCCTTCCGCCGTCTTCTTTTTGCAAAATCGCTGGATAAGATCACGGTTCGGGACATTGTAGAGGACTGCGGACTGACCCGTAATACATTCTATTATTATTATGAGGACATATACGATCTCTTTGATGATTATTTAGATATGCAGACCCGGAAGGCATGGCTATCTCTCCCGGTTGACAGCCCATGGGATAAAATGCTTTTGACTATGATCTGCAATATTTTCGACAGTCCCCAAACCGGCAGACATATTATGAATTCCAAGAAGTGTGATACCATGCGTTTGTATCTTAACCGTCTGCTGGGAGCCATGATCGACCGCTATGTGGATAGAAATATGTCGGGGTTACAAGTCCATACCATTGACAGACGCATGATTTGTGATAGTGTGACACATGGGATCTACGGTATATTGGAGCAATGGATCACCGGCCCCGATGCACCGACGATGCAACAAAATTTAAGCCGCTTAATGGTAAGCTTCGAAGGTGGGATCCGCAGCGCTTTGGAATACTGCGCAGCCCATCCCAGAAATATGGAGGAATTGTTATGAGAGGGAATAATGCTGTTATTCGCAGCGCAAAAATTATCAATATTATATCCGCTTCTCTTATGCTGGTTGCAGGTGTTTTGCTTATGACGATCAACAGCATGGAGGAGATCGTTGCACAGAGGATCATGTTGGGGATCTTGTTTGCCCTGACAGGTGCGGCAAAAATTTTCGGATTCTTTTCCAATGATTTGTATCGACTGGCTTTCCAATATGATTTTGCCTTTGGAATTTTCTGCGAACTTTTGGCGCTGTTGCTGATCTTCTCGCCGGCACAGAATTATGGGGTTTTGCATCTTCTTTTGGTGGTATATGTGCTTTTTGATGCTTTGTTAAAGGTGCAGATGTCCATGGATGCACGTCAATTCGGTATGAAATGCTGGGGCGCGATTTTGGGAACAGCTTTGGCCTTGGGGGCAGCGGGAGCCTTTGCAGCTGCAGCATTGCAGGCGGAACTGGTTCGTGCTCTGTTTTTGGTAGGCTTTGCCCTTGCTGTGGACGGCGTGGAGAATTGCTGGATCACGGCTTATACTGTGCGGATCCGTGCGAAAAAGAAGAACTTTTCCGACCGATTCGGCATTGAAGAAGAATAAATTCAGGTCTGAAAACAGGAAGCACAACGGCACAACAGTCGTTGTGCTTCCTGTTTTTTGAGTCATTGTATACTATTTTTACGAGAAAATTCCTGTAATGAATATGAAATTAGGGGCAAATGTTGCAAAAATGTTTGAAAAATCCGATTTTTAAAAAGGAGGTTGTGAAAATGGAGAAAAACAACGGGAAAGACCTTTCTCACCTTGCGTTTGTGGAAAAAACTTGATATTATATAATAACCAAAATGGGCTTATGCCCTAAATTTTTTGGAAATCAAAGGAGGAAACACTATGAAACACCAGTTCAAGAGAATCCTTGCTCTGCTTTTGGCAGTGGTTATGGTTCTCGGCGTTATGCCTTCCGTGTTTGCGGCCAATGTAGGTCCCTTCAAGGATGTGCAGGATAACGCATGGTACGCTCCCTACGTCAAGGCTGTTTATGAAGCAGGCCTGATGCAGGGTGTGAAAGACGATCGCTTTAACCCCGAAGGCACCAGCACCCGTGCACAGGTTGCTACGGTTCTGTACCGTATTGCAGGTCAGCCTCCCGTTGGCGGCCCTGCAACCTTCACCGACCTGACAGCTGATTGGTATGCAAACCCTGTTGCTTGGGCACAGAAGGAAGGTATCGTTAACGGTATCTCTGCTACCAAATTCGGTCCCGACGACAATGTTACCCGTGAGCAGTTGGTTGCCATGATTTGGCGCTACTATGGCGAGCCTGTAGGCAATGGTGACTTGAGCGCATTCTCCGATGCAGCCAATGTTTCCAAGTATGCAAAGAAGGCTTTCGCATGGGCAATCGGCGCCGGCGTCATCAACGGCTCCAACGGCAAGCTGAACCCTCAGGGTCTGGCTACCCGTGCACAGTTTGCTAAGATCATCTGGACCTCCATCCCCGAAGAGTGTGAGCACGTATGGGACGAAGGCACTGTTACCAAGGAACCCACCTGTGTAGCAAGCGGCATTAAGACCTTCACCTGCACCATCTGCGGCGAGACCGAGAAGGAACCCATCCCCGCTACCGGCGAGCATGCATGGACTGAGACCATCACCACTCCCGCTACCTGCGGCAGCTATGGTGTTAAGACTCTGACCTGCTCCGCTTGCGGCGAGTCTGTTACCGAAGAGATCGCTCCCACCGGCGAGCACACTTACGGTGACGACGATATCTGTGAAGTCTGTGGCTACCAAAAGATTGATCCCACCGGCGAATTCATTCTGTCCAACAAGCTGGAAGAAGGCGATCAGGTTGTTATCGTTGCAGCTGCCAAGAACATGGCTCTGTCCGCAACCTACAACGGCTACTACAACAGTGCTGTTGCTGTGACTCCCGTGGAAGGCACTCTGGAGAACCCCGCCAAGGACCTGATCTGGACCGTTGGCAAGGACGGCGATACCTACACCTTCTCCTACGAAGGCCAGAAGATCGGTATGGCTGCTGAAAAGTCCAGCATGCCTTTGGGCGCGATCAACGATACTTGGCAGGTCCTTCCCTCCAAGACCGAGAATGCTTACTACGTGTTCAACATCGGCCGTCAGGTCTATATGGAATACTACGAGAAGAACGGCAACTGGAGCGGCTACTACAACAATGCCGACGAAGCACTCTTTGCTCTGAGCTTCTATGTCAAGGACGGCGAGCCCGTCCCCACCGAGACTACCGAACCCACTGAGCCCACTACCGAACCCACCGAGCCCACCGAACCCGGCGAAGAGTATGTTCTGACAGATACTCTGAAGAACGGCGACCAGGTCGTTATCGTTGCAGCTGCCAAGAACATGGCTCTATCTGCAACCTACAACGGCTACTACAACGCTGCAGTTGCAGTTACTCCCGTTGACGGCGTTCTGACTGGCCCTGCAGAGGATCTGGTATGGACCGTAGGTGTTGAGGGCGATGTTTACACCTTCTCCTACAACGGACAGAAGATCGGCATGAATGCTGAAAAGTCCAGCATGCCTCTGGGCGCAATCAATGATACTTGGCAGATCCTTCCCTCCAAGACCGAGAATGCTTACTACGTATTCAACATCGGCCGTCAGGTCTATATGGAATACTACGAGAAGAACGGCAACTGGAGCGGCTACTACAACAACGCTGACGAAGCTCTCTT
>JAZSAO010000018.1:0-2943 GCA_045601945.1 Faecousia sp.
ACCACCTATACCTGCACACGCTGCAAGCAGGTTACGGTAGGGGATCCTACTCCTGCATTAGGACATTCTCTCGTATCCGATGTGACGGCTCCTTCCTGTACAGCCGGTGGCTACACTACCTTTACCTGTACACTGTGTAACGAAGTCACAACAGGGGAGATCACCCCTGCTTTAGGACACACCATAAATGCTGTTGTGACCCCTGCCACTTGTACAAAAGGCGGCTTCACAACCTATACCTGTATCACCTGTAATGAGACTACCGTAGGTGATGAGACCGATCCTTTGGGCCACGATCTCCAATATACTTCTCAAAGCAAAGAAATTCACAGCATTTCTTGCTCTCGTTGCACACTTCTGGAAACGGATGTCCACAACTTTACAACCGGCACCTGCATCTGCGGCGAACCTAAGGTTTTGGAACCCATTCTCATGCCCGAACTGAAGATGGGTCACTCACTGAATCTGGCAAGCGATATCTCTGTTAACTTTGCAGTATCCAAGACTGTGCTGGAAGGTTACGATATGTCCACCGTCTATGCAGAATGTGTCATGGACATCTATGAAGGAAACGAAGTAACCGGCACTGCCACAACCCGGATCCTTCCTGTAGAAAACGGTAATTACTATTACTTTGCACTAAACGGATTGAGTGCCGTTCAAATGAATAATCGTATTGCTACCACACTCTATGGCATCAAGGATGGTCAGCCTTACTATTCGCCTTTGGATGAATACAGCATTGCAGACTATGCCTATGCTCAGATGAATCGCGCAGATAGACCTACCGCTCTCAAGACCCTTTGTGCAGATCTGCTTCGCTATGGTGCAAAGGCTCAGATTTTTAAGAACTACCGCACCGATGCACTCGCTGACTATCATATGTCAGAAGAACACAGATCCTTCTTGTCCGACATGGATTCCGTAGTCTTCAACATCACCAATAACGTTCTTAACGATCTTGAAAATGCACCCATCCGCTGGGAAGGCAAGGCTCTGGATCTGGAATCCAAGGTTTGTATCAAGTTTATTTTCTCTCCGGGAATCTATGCAGATGCCATAGATCAGCTTAGCCTGCGGGTAAGCTATAAAGACACTAAGGGGATTGAAAAGACGCTAACCCTTAATAATGCCCATCTGTATCATTCCGGTTACGGATTTTACGCCTTTACCATGGATACCCTCTTAGCCGCAGAACTGCGAACCGTTGTTTCTGCTCAAGTCTATTTCCAAGATGTACCTGTTTCAGCTACCTTGCACTACAGCGCCGATACCTACGGTGCAAATAAAACCGGTGCGTTGGGAACAGTCTGCAAAGCCCTGTTTGCCTACAGTGATTCCGCTAAGGCATATTTCCTGGGAAATAACAGTAAATAATATCTCATAATACATACTAAAGAACAAGATATACAAGATATATAGGAGGAATCCTTTTGTACATCGACTCCCATATTCATCTATCTCACAGATTATACGATCATACATTTCCTGCCATAGATGGACAGGCAGAAAACTATCCCATCCTGCATTCCATATCCAGAGAGGCTCTGATATATATGTCAGAGGATGCGGATATCGGTATGTTTATCGAGCCGGGAATCGATCTGGAATCAAACGCCAAACTGTTAGAACTTCACAATCAAGATCCCAATATTATATTGCCTGCCATCGGAATCCATCCTACAAGAGTTAGAAAAACCCCCTTTCGATGCAGAAAGACCATTCGTCTAATGGCATCTCTTCCGGAAGTTGTCGCCATTGGTGAACTTGGATTGGACTTTCACCACCCCAGAAGAGAACAGCATCGATTCAGACAATATCTATGGTTTCTATGGCAGCTGCAATTGGCTCATAAACTGGCTCTCCCTTTGATCTTACATATTCGCAACGCTGACCGCAATGCCATTTCTATTCTGCGAAGATATAAGAAACGGATCCATGGCGGTGTATGCCACTGCTTCAGAGGAGATGCCGCCACCGCTCGGATTTATACAGAAGAATTCGGCCTTATGCTTGGGATCGGCGGTAGCTTGTTGCAATCCGGTCAAGGTACAGCAGATTTAGAAAATGCGGTCTTGCAAACACCTTTGGAATCTATTCTATTAGAAACCGACGGTCCTTATGTAAAACCCGAAAAGCCGGCAGGGATCTCAAAAAAGCAATGGCAGAAAGTTAGAAACACGCCCTTGATCATACCTTGTATTGCAAAACGGATCGCACAAATTAAGGGGATCACCGTTGAAGAAGTAGAACGGGTCACCACACAAAATGCTCTCCGCCTGTTCTCCAAACATTCATAAAAACGATGCCCCGATCTTAGAAATAAGTATAAGAGAGGTGAAACACTATGCAGAAAGAGAAGAAAACTGTTTCTTTCACTGCCATTGTCGTTGCAATATCTATTTTGTGATTATGATGCTCCTGAAGAGCCGTGTTCCCGGTAGTAACAAGCTTCAAAAAATGCCTATTGCCATTATGGTCTTCGCTGCATTGTTCTGGATCGGCTACAGTATGCGCCTATATAACTGTGATATAACCGTTATGGATTGCCTGATCATTACCTTGCTGTTGGAAAGTGCCATTCAAAGTGGGCTGTTGCCATCAAATACTCGTTATCAGGATGTTTTTGACAGTACTACAGTGCCGGTACAGATCGTAGATCGGGATTATCAGCCCCACTTTGTATCCGGCTCTGCGCTACCGGTTTCCGAAGAACAAATGCGACAAACTGCCCATTCTACCGTAGATTTGGGGGATTCCCTTCTAAGCAGTGCTCCTATAAAGGGTGGGCGAGTAGTTTGGCAGGACGACATCAGTCGTTTGAATGACCTAAGAATCCGCCTCCGGGATACAATGGATCAACTTGGCGAAGAAAATACCCTCCTGCAAGCAGAACTGGAACTAAAAGAAAACAGAGCGAAGGCTGACGAACAGAACCGCCTA
>JAZSAO010000019.1:0-5000 GCA_045601945.1 Faecousia sp.
ATTTTATCGCAGGATAAATATCCTGCACCGCCTTAGGCGGAAGAAACAGTATTACACGGCATTTCTTGGCGGCCATGCCGCCATGCCGCTTATTAGCGGCATAATAAAACGGTCAATCCGTTTTATTAGAAATAAGTATAAAAACGAGGGCAGGGCTTTGTGATTACAACAAAGTCCTGCCCAAAGGCTTTATTCAGGGATCAGTTTGCAAAGTAGGCTTTTGCGCTGTCGGAGTAGGCGAAGAGGGCTTTGCACAGTTCTCCCAACACACCGGTCTTATTGTTGCCGTAGGCCTCGGCGGCGTATTGGAGGGTGGAGGAAACAGGGGTCTCGCCCTCAAAGATCTGCACAGACAGCACAGAGCGGAGTTCTGCGGCTGAGAGAGTATCTAAAGTAAAGGCATAGAAATTGTACTTGGCATGATACAGTTCTCCGTTCTGTAAGGTCAGAATCTTAGTGGTTCCGCCAATGCCCTCGTAGCTGACTTTCAGAGTCAGATCCTCTACCTTTCCTATATAGGATCCCATGGAGAAGATAAACTTTACCGTGACCTTGGAAGCCAGATCCAGTGCCTTGCCTTCCCATTTCATGGGGGCATTGGGTACGTCGTTCAAAACCGTGTTTGTGGGATTGAATTCCACTGCATCCAAATCACTGAGATAGGTCTTTTGCCCCTCGGTCATATTGGCATCTGCAAGGGAATCCGTACGATAGCCCTTATAGATCTGTGCCTTTGCGCCGTAGCGGAGGAGGTCTGCGCAGAGGGTTTTTAGCTTTAAGGTTGCGGCAGACTTATTCATCTGGGCGTAGGCATAGGCAGCAATGCTGTACTTATCTACAGGGGAATAATAGATCTGACCGTCCTTGGTGCCGTAGAGTACGGAGCGGATCCCATCGTTCATGTTGACCGCTGTGAGGCCGTTCAGGGTGAAGTAATAGTAGCTACCCTTATCCTCCGGTCGGATCTCAATGGTCTTTACGCCGGTTTTCACATTCCCTTCGTAAACATCCAATTCGGAAAGGACATAGACCGTATCCATGTCGAAGCCATTGAGAGAGGCTTTGCTGATTGCCATGGTAACGGAAATATCACTTGCTAAGTTTAGGGTATGGCTGATCTTCCAACCGGTTTCCAATACAGGTTCTTTTCCTTCCTCTTTTCCGCAGATGCAGGAGCCGTCTTGGAAGCTGTGAGGAACGGTTTCGGACAGAGAACAGTTTTTGCAAGCAACGGTGTGGCTTTGGTCGTCAACCTTTGCGTAAGTGTAGCTGTGACCGGTTGCAGGGAGTACTTCCTGTGCCGTCAGGACTTTATTACATTCAGAGCAATGGGAGCCTTCGGTCAAGCCGGTTGCGGTGCAACTTGGGGCAACAGCCTTGTCGATGACAGCGGTATGTCCCTTTGCCTCAGTAGTTGCGGTAAAGCTAAAGGATCCATAGGTGGTAGTATTCCACTTGTAGGTATCCGTGCCGGTTTCGGTGCAGGTTGGAGCCTTGGTCACCGTCTTGGTATAGTCTGCGGTGTTGAGCTTGGGCAGAGTCACGGTATTCGTACCGGAACAGCCGTTGCAAGTACCGGTTAAGGTGCCGGTTGCAGAGGCAGTGGGATTCTTGGTCGCCTTGTAGCTATAAGCGTGGTCGGTTGTAGCAATAACGGTCTGACTCTTGAGGATCAAGCCACATGCTGTACACTTGACACCGGCGGTCTTGCCCACAGTGGAACAGGTCGGCGCCACAGGCTGTGTTACAGTGCAACTGTCATGCCATGTGGTGTTCGGCTCCTCGACACGGAATGTAGTAGATGCGATCTCACCGGTCTTGTAGCCGGTTTCCGTGTAGTGCTTCAGGAGTGCGAAATTGGTGGTATAGCCCCGGTCTGCCAGATCCTTATGAGCAGCGGCATAGACCTTGGCATCAAAGGTCTCGGACAGCTTCATGAGGGTGGTTGTCTTGTACTTGTTCAAGAAATCCTTGAAGGCGGCTACATAGTTGCCCTTCAGGGTATCACGCAAATGGGCACCATTCTGATTGGCATAGAATCTTACATCAAAGAAGGGGCTTGCGCTGCGACCTTCTTCAATGCCGTAGTTGAGGAAATGATAATAGAGTTGGGTTTCGTTGTTTCCGTAGAGCTTTGCCAAGTCTGCATACTTATCCCTGTAGTATTTTGCATCAAATACATAGTCCTTCAATTCCGCAGGGATGTTCATAGCCCCGTCGGTCCGAACCAGAGGGAACTCAAAGACCTGAGGACCCTGATAGGCTATGTAGTTCTTAGCCCCCATGTCGTTGAACCACTGCTTGGTACAAATCAGATTCTGGTAGTCATAGTCATTCCATTCGTCATAATTACAGGGCCACATAGCCACATCCGGGTCGATCTTGTTATAGACCTTCTTAGGCAGACCATAATGACCGTGGTGGGAGACTTGTACGTAATCACTCTTGATAGAATAGTAGGTGCTGTTGTTCTGGGTGTAGGAGGTGTGGAACTTATCCAGCATGTAGCCGCCGATATAGTTGATATCTCCCGTAAAGAGGACATTCTTTCCGCCTACGGTCACACGGAATACCATACTGGTTTCGTTAAAATTGTCATTCAGAAGCTCTTTAAAGGTCTTGTTGCTGAAAACACGACCTTCGTTTGCGGAGGTTCCGCTGTAACGTCCGCTTACATTGTCCGCAGCCCAAGCAACATCATCAAATGTTAAGAGAATGTCAATATGAACTTCGTCAAAGTCAAAAGAATTGTTGCAAAGACCGCTGTGCTCCGTATTACAGATGATCCCCTTGGTGGGTCCGCCCTCTGCATTCCTGAAATTGGGCATCAGCCATGTAGGGATCCAGTCCACAGACCCCCAGGTATCATCCACGCCACAGCCGGATAAATACTTTTTGATTTGATCGTAGGTGGGGTAATGGTAATAGAAGGCATCAATGGTAACTTGATTCTTGTATAGATCGGCAAAGGTGGGAACACAGCCATGATGATCTGCATGGGCATGGGTAATGAACCATGCATCAATATGGGGAGTAGCGTCTCCGGTGATCTTCTGGAGATAGGAGAAGAGGTACTTGCCCTCAGTGTTGTTCTCCTGCCAACCGCCGTCAATGATAATGATCTTTCCCTCACGGGTCCGGATCACATAACCGCAAGCAAGAGGAAGCTGGTGGATGGTGGTCTTTTTGTTCAGTTCTGCCTCAGAGGGGGCCTGGAACGCAAAGTTTAGACGGGATGCAAAGGAGCGTAGTTCGGCTTCTTTTTGATCCAGCTTTTCCTGAACAAAGTCATAGGGGTCGACTGTGGTACCGGGTGTGGGATTGTATTGCTTGAACAGGTCGATGGCCTGCCGCATACAGGTAAGGAATTGGCTGAATACTGCCTCATCATAGAACTCAGGGGTATCCAAATAGCCCCGCATATCATGGATAGCGGTAATGATCTCACGGGTAGACCACAGGCGGTACAACTCCAGAACATTGCCCTGGAATTCATTATCTCCGGCGCTATTATCCTTCCAGCGGAAGCACGTCAGGTCGGAGGACTGTCTAAAGCCGTGAGTCCCCGTTGCGTTGCTGATCCTGAACCAGCTCTCGGCATTGGGATGATCCAGCATGACGGTAGGTGCCTTGGATAAGTCGGTGGTAGTGTCTGCCTTTACATAGTACAGCTCAGGCCAGTCCGTATACCGAGTACCTATGCCCAGATTCCGTCCGTTGTTGAAGCGAAGGACATACAGTGGCCGCCCGTTGGAGGCAAGACCTCTGTAATGGAAGTCAAAGGCCGTAGCAGGGCTTGCCCCGGAGGTAACGGAATACCCGGAGACGGTGACAGCCTTCATAGGCAGGTTTCCGTTGCTTCCTGTCCAGCTGCCGTCCAGCACATAACTCTTGCCGTCTGTGCGGATTAAGTAATGCTTGCCCCGGAGGTCCTTCATATCATTGGAGCCGCTGAGAGTTTGGGTAAAGCCGGTGAGCAGAACCCTGCAGTTGCGGAGGGCACCGGTAGTAGGTAGCTTTCCGATCTCCGCACTGAGTGCCTCGGCAGTTTGCTTTAGGGTGCTGTCAACCGTTGCCGCCTTTACGGTGACCGTGTTCTGCTGTGCAGACGCGTGGAGCCCATAAACAGAACTCATAAGTAGGATCATACACAGGCAGATCGGCAGGATTCTTTTCCATAACATTTGCTTCATACATACAACTCCTTACTCAAAATTCTAATAAAACGGTTTAACCTTTTCATTATACCGCTGATAAGCGGCATGGCGGCATAGCCACCAAGAAATGTCGTACAATACTGTTCTTGCCGCCTTCGGCGGTGCAGGATATTTATCCTGCGATAAAATGGTTTTCTAACCATTTTATCAAGAAACAGTATTATAGCTTAGTACTTCTGCTGTCAATTTTTAAAGTAGGCTTTTGCACTATCGGAATAGGCAAAGAGGGCTTTGCACAGGTCGCCTAAGGTTCCGGTCTTGCCGTTACCATAGGTGTCGGCGGCATAGTGTACGGTGCCGGACACTGCGGTTTCACCGCACAGGATCTGTACTGTCAGCACAGACCGAAGTTCGGCGGCAAGGAGAGAATCTAAGGTGAAGGCATAGTAGCCACGGCTGGGATTATAGGCTTCTATTTCGGAAATGGTCAGTTCCTTATCCTTGCCGTTAATGTCCTTGTAGGTGACCTTCATCTGCAGATCCTCGGTTGCTCCGGTGTAAGAACCGAGGGAGAAGATGAACTTGATGCTGACTTTCGACGCTAAATCCAAGGACTTGCCCAGCCACTGTACTGCGTTGGTTGCAGGGATATTTTCGGTCGTATTGGTATTACCGAAGGTCACGGCTTCCATATCACTGAGAACGGCTCTCTGTTCTTCGGTCATGGCGGCATCTACGAGGGCATCTGTGCGGTAACCCTTAAAGATCTGTGCCTTTCCACCGTAGCGGAGGAGTTCTGCGCAGAGAGTCTTCAGCTTTTCCGTTGCGGCAGTCTTATTCATC
>JAZSAO010000020.1:0-15171 GCA_045601945.1 Faecousia sp.
CAGCGCCTCTCCTCCGGTTGCTTCTTTGGGTACTTTCTTGTCAACACAAGAAAGTACCGCCCCGCAGGGAGCAAAGTATGAGCGAGTGCAAGACCGCTTCCTTTTTCCTATTCTCGATCGTGGATACCATGCCGTAACCCCGATTCTCTGCCTACTACGAAATCGGTACAAAATTGGGAATCCCTACTGCCCTCTCCGCCGCAGTCGCGGCGCCTCTCCCATTGGAGAGGCAAGGGCCTATACCAACTTGATGAACAGTTCGACAAACGAAAATTTGATTTTATGGCAGAGGGGAAAAAGGCTCCCGATGCCGGGGATGATCCTCGGTATCGGGAGTTTATGATTTCTATGGATCTTACAGGGGAGCGGCATCCATGTCGGTTCTCAGATCGAAGTCGGAGATCAGACGTCGGGGACACACCGCTGCACAGCGACCGCAGGAGACACACTTGTCGTAGTTGATAACAGCCAGATTGTTGATTACGTGAATGGCATCGTATTCACACTGCTTCTCGCACAAATGACAACCCACACAGCCGACATCACAGAATTGTCGCGTATAGGCACCACGGTCGCGGTTGGAACAGGCAATGACGATGTCTGTGTGATAGGTGACGGGAACGATAACCTTTCGGGGGCAAGCTTCTACGCACTGCATACATCCGGTGCATTTCTCTGCATTTACACGGGCAACACCGTTTTCTACGGTGATGGCTCCGAACTTACAGACTTTGGTACAGGTGCCGAAGCCTAAGCATCCGTTGGGACAGGCAGAGGGGCCATCGCCGGTGACAAACATGGCACTGCGGCAATCTTGGATCCCGTCGTACTCGCCTTTAAAGGCGTGATTATGACCACGGCATTTGACCATAGCCACTTTTCGCTCAAAGGCTTCCGCTTCCACACCCATGATTTCGGCCATTTTTTGGCTGGATTCGGGGCCACCGGCGGCACAGAGACCGATTTCGGCTTTCCCTTCCAGTACAGCCTGGGCGTAGGCCTGACAGCCTGCAAAACCGCAACCACCGCAATTTGCACCGGGGAGAGCATCCTTTAGCAGGGGGAGTCGTTCATCTACTTTGACTGCGAAAACCTTGGAGGCAATGGCAAGAATAGCACCGAAGGCGGCACCTAAAATGCCTAATACCAGTACGGCTGAAAGAATATGATTCATAACCCTACCCCCTTAGAAAACCTTGAAACCGGAGAAGCCCATAAAGGACAGAGCCAACAGACCGGCAGCGATCAGAGCAATGGGGAATCCCTTAAAGCACTTGGGACAGTCGCAATCTTCTAACCGCTCCCGTACAGAGGAGAACAGGACAATGGCAACTGTAAAGCCTACACCGCCCATAACACCGTAAACGACGGACTCGATGAAGGAATAGTTGTTTTGGATATTCAAAAGAGCTACACCTAAAACAGCGCAGTTGGTGGTGATCAGGGGCAGATAGATGCCCAGTGCCTGATACAGAGAGGGAATGGCTTTTTGCAGGAACATTTCCACAAACTGTACCAGTGCGGCAATGACCAGAATGAATACCACGGTCTGCATATAGCCCAACTCGTTGGGTACCAGCAGATAGTTGTTTACAGCCCAAGTGGCAGCGGAGGCAATGCCCATAACGAAAATAACCGCAATGCCCATGCCCAGAGCCGTGTCGGACTTTTTGGAAACGCCCATGAAGGGACAGATGCCTAAGAATTTGACCAAAATGAAGTTCTCAGCCAAAATAGCACTGAGAGAAATGGAGAACAGAGAAAGGAATACGTTCATTTCTTTTCATCCTCCTTTTCTTTCATACGAGTATTCAGCCACTGGGAGAAGGCGATCAGACAACCCAGCGTCAAGAAACCGCCTACAGGCAGGATCACCAAGAGGGCGGGATACTGGGCTTCCATAAGGCGGATGCCGTCTGCACCGAACACGCCTTTACCAAAGGTACCGCTGCCAAAAAATTCGCGGACAACGCACATGACTACCAAGGCGGCAGTGTAGCCGATGCCTTGTGTCAAGCCGTCAACAGCAGAGGCCAGAACACCGTTCTTAGAAGCAAAGGCTTCCGCCCTGCCTAAGATAATGCAGTTTACTACGATCAGAGGAATGAACACACCCAAGGACTCGGACAGAGCCGGGAGGTATGCCTTTAACAGTAGATCAACCATGGTAACGAAGCCAGCAATGATGACGATATAGGCTGCAATGCGGATCTTATCGGGGATAACCTTTCGCAGGAGAGATATTACCACATTGGAGCAAATTAAGATCAGAGTAACGGAGAGCCCCATACCAAGACCGTTAAACAATGTAGTTGTAATGGCCATGGTAGAGCATAGACCTAAAAGCTGGCCTAAAACCGGATTGTTGCTCAGGAGGCTGTCTTTCAGGTTTTTCTTAAAATTCACGACTGTACCTCCTTCACAAATTCCACAGCACGGTTCACGGCTTCGGTAACGGCACGGGAGGTGACTGTGGCGCCGGTGAGGGCGTCAATGGTACCACCATCCTTGGAGACCTTGAGGTTTCCGGTAGTGCCTGCAAACTGAGATCTCCAATCCTCTCGGACACATTCTGCACCCAGAGAGGCAGTTTCGGCATGAGAAATGATGGAAATGCCTGTAACGGTTCCGTTCAAGTCAACGCCAACCATCATATCAATAGCACCGCCGAAGCCCATGGCATTGAGGCGGATCACATAGCCGTTCTCGGCCTTGTATGCTTCAGCAATATTTTCTGCAGTTACCTCCAGCTTCTCATAGGAAGAGGCGGGGAGAACGGTTTGCATGGCTTCGTTGGCTTTTTTTGCGGTGTTTTCTGCAATTTTGTCCTTAGTCAAGTCGTTGACAAAGGCCAGAAGACCTGCGACTACTGCAGTAATGAGGAGTAGAACGAGGGACAATTTCAAAATGTATTTCATTTCTTGCCACCGCCCTTCTTTAGACCGAAGCGCTTGGGTAGTCCCATCTTATCGAAGAAGCCCACACAGCAGTTCATGATCAGGATGGCGAAGCTGACTCCTTCTACATAGGAGCCGAAGTACCGCAGTAAAATCGTCAGGACACCACAGCCGATGCCGAAGGCAATCTGGCCTCCACTGGTTACGGGAGAAGTGGTGTAATCTGTTGCCATAAAGATAGCGCCTAAAAGGAGACCGCCGGACAGTACCTGATACAGAGCCCACTGCCAGCCGGCATTTCCACCTTGGGGGAAAATAAAGGCGAGGACTGCAACGGTGCCGACATAGGCAAGGGGGATCCGCAGGGTAATAACATGGGTTACCAGCAGATAGATCAGACCCAGCAGGAGCGCCAAAGCGGAGATTTCGCCAAAGGAGCCGCCTACATTACCAAAGAACAGATCCGCTAAACTTTCTGCAGGGAGCTTGCCGACAGCAAGGGCTTCCATAGGTGTTGCGGAAGTCACTGCATCAACAGGACCGGTAACGGAAATGCTCTGACCGGGGGTGTTCCAGTTGCCGGACATCAAAGAGGGCCAACTAAAGAGGAAGGCGCGGGCGGCCAGTGCAGGATTCACAATATTCATGCCGATACCACCGAACAGCTGCTTGACAACAACGATGGCGAAGAAATCTCCCATGATCAGCGTCCAATAGGGTAGGTTGACGGGGCAAACGAAGGCTACCAGCATACCGGTGACCACGGCAGACCAGTCAGAAACCGTGGAGTCTTTGTTCATCAGCTTCCGATATCCCCATTCAAAGGCAACGGAAGCAATGACAGAAATAATGGTTGCGGACAGCGCACGGGGACCAAAGAACCAGATCGCCGCAATCAGAGCGGGAAGGAGGGCAATACACACGTCCTTCATGATCACGTCGGTAGTACACCCACTGTGCGCATGAGGGGAAGAAGACAGCGTCAGCCTCAAATTCTTATATTTCATTTCTTCCCCTCCTTTGCCTTTGCATCACGGAGCAGTTTTTTGCCGGTGCGGAAACTCTGCACCAGAGGGATCCCGGCAGGACAACCGAAGGCACAGGAACCACATTCTATACAATCCATAAGGTTGCCCTTATCCAGCGCCGCAATATCTCCCTTGGTCTGGGCCTTATGCAAGAACAGGGGCATCAGATGCATGGGGCAGGCATCTACGCACTTACCGCAGCGGATGCAGTGAGGGGTCCGCTCCTTGGGGCGGTCAGCCTCGGAATAGCAAGTTAAGGCATTGTTTCCCTTAATGGTAGAGGCTTCTAAGGTGTGCTGGGTGATGCCCATCATGGGGCCGCCAACAAAGATCTTATAGGGCTCAGAGACAAAACCACCGGCGGCTTCGACCAAATCTTCGAAAGAAGTGCCAATGGGAGCCAATAGGTTGCAGGGCTTGGCAATTGCCTTACCGGTAACGGTAATGGCACGGCGGATCAAGGGCAGACCGTCGAACACCGCATCACAAATAGCGGCGCAGGTGGCTACATTAAAAACAGCGCACCCTACTGCAGCGGGAAGACCGCCGGGAGGGACCTGACGGCCGGTAACAGCTTGGATCAATTGCTTTTCTGCGCCCTGGGGATAGCGAACCTTCAGAGGAAGGAGTTCCGCTTCTCCGCGCAAATGCTCCCGAAGGGAAGCAATGGCTTGGGGCTTGTTGTTTTCCACGCCGATGACGGTTTTTTTAGGTTGCAGGATGGCGTTGATCACAGAGATACCTCGCAGGATCCGTTCCGGTGTTTCCCGCATAAGACGATCATCGGATGTAATATAGGGCTCACATTCCGCACCGTTAATGAGGACGGTGTCTACCTTACCTAAACCGGAGGACAGCTTCACACTTGTGGGGAAGCCGGCACCGCCCATGCCTGTGATACCTGCTTCCCGAATGATGGAAATCAAGTCCTCGGGGGTTAGATCCTCGATGGAATCTCGTTTTTGCAGATCCGGGCAAAGGGTATACTTGCCGTCATTGGCAATGACGATAGATTCAACGTAGGTTCCGGTGGGGGCAGGACGGGGACCGATGAGAACGACATCCCCGGAAACAGAAGCATGAACCGGAGCGCACAGACCCTGATTATCACCGATTTTCTGTCCCACGGTTACATGATCTCCGATAGAGACTAAAGGCTTACAGGGAGCACCGATGTGCTGGGACATACAAATGGTCACGGTTTGGGGATAAATGGGCGTAATGGGCATTTCACAGCTAAGGTCTTTATAGCCTTTTGGATGTACGCCGCCAAAGAAAGAGTGTGCCACGTTTTGCATCACCTCAATTCATAATTATACGAATTTATCATAGCATAAAGTACGAAAAAAATCTACGACAAATTTTTGCCTTTTCCACCGAAATCCTATAAAATGTCTGCTGAACAAGTCGCTTTTGCGACTTGTTCCCCACAGTCATGCTGTGGGGACCTATAAAAACGGCTTTATCAGCCGTTTTTATAGGTTTGCAGACTTTATACACGGGATTTCTTGGCGGCCATGCCGCCATGCCGCTTATTAGCGGCATAATAAAACGGGCAATCCGTTTTATTAGAAATAAGTATAAAAATTTCGGAACAAGAAAACGAAACCCATAGAAAAGGCAAGACTCCCTATGCCGTAAACATAGAGAGTCTCGATCCCATCCTCCCCTGATGGGAGGTTGAAAGTTTGTCCAATTTTCGTTTGTTGGTGCTATTATTGTTTGAGGGATACAAACATCCAAGCCCAAAGCCGTCAGATTTGACGCTAACCTTTTTTCTCTTTCGAATGGCAGACTTGCCGTTGTTCCTCCCACGCTTTTGGCCGTCACCGGAACTTTATTGCAACAGAAAACCCTGTCATGCTGTCATTATAAGACGATCTTTCATCGGAGGGGTTTTCCTCTTCAACGAAGAATTATACGGATCATTTCCTTTGTGTGATTTCTCTCTGCGACATAGTAATTAACAAAATTTCCGTAATTTCAACAAAGACACATATCTTTTTTGAAAATTTTTAGTTCAAAGTGTTGAAAAAACAGAAATGATATGATAAAATGAAAAACGGAGATGCTCCCATAGCTTGTGCTCTCACAACGGATCATAGCAATGCAAATACTTACGCCAAGGCTCCCCTGTACAGGCGAAATGTCAGACAGTGTAATTACATCCATGGCTTAATCGCAGAAGACTGTTAAAGCAATTCCGATTGACCTATATTTTTTGAAAATGCCAAGGAGGTAACATTTGAAAAAGATTGATGCATCTATTATAAAACAACTCAGACGATACACCGAGGAAAGCTATGCCGAACACCATATAAAGCTCCCTTGTTTCCAAAATGGTCGCGAGAACACCTTAGATCTGATTAACAAAATTATGAGATTCGTCAATTTGCTTCCGGATTTTATGGGACCTACGGACAAAGCACTGCTGATGTATCAGATTATTACCTGCTCGGTAACATACGATCATGACAAGTCCAATGAGAACCGATATTCCTATCTGGAGGCACTCACAAATAAAAAAGCGGTATGTATGGGAATTGCGGAGTTATACAGTGCGCTCTGTACGGCCTGTGGCATTATCAATAAGATCGTCGTCGGCTACAGTACAGATTCCGATAAGGATGATGCTTATCACGCTTGGGTTCAGATATATCTTCCGGACGAGAAGAACGATTATTCCTGGTACATGGCAGATCCCACTTGGGATTTGATCCAGTATCGGGATCATTGGAAGTATTACATGAAGAGTGATTCCTATTTTATGAGCAACGGTCATTATTGGTTAACCTCCGATTATGAACCTTGTGAAAAGGACATTGCCTCTGTAAAGCAATATCCTATGCACAAGCTAGAAAAGGTAATTAAAATTTTCAGACAAATCGTTTGCGACGAATAACCATACACAGTGCTCTGCATTGGATATCCATTACCGGCTTGGTGTGAGAATACACAATCAAACTATGAAAGGATGAAAAATATGTCAGGTTTCAAAAAAGGTGATACCATAAAATTACGGAACGGCGATGTTATCGTTATAGACAGACCCATTGGAAACGGTGGAACCGCTGATACATACAAGGTTTTCAATGCCACTAAAAAAATCTTCCAATGTGCAAAGCACCTTTATGCCGGACGATATGCGACCGATCCCGAAAAGTACTATCAGAAGTGTAATATTTTGTATAACAATTGGCATTCCCCTCATCCTGCTTTTGTATGGTGCGCTGACCGTGGTATGACAGAGTATTACGGCAATACAAAATCTTTCTTGTACGTCATGGAATATTTGGATGGCTACAATGGCTGCAAAGATATTATTCGAGATACCGAGATTCTCAAATTGAAGGACCGGATCGGCATGTGCAAAACCCTGGCGGAAGCAGCCAAGGCAGCCGTGGATCAGAAATTAATATTCGGCGACTGGTCCGCCAATAATGTTATGTGGAAACGAATGTCCAACGGATCCATTTGCACAAGAATCATTGACACAGATCCCATTTCGATCCCTGGGTCCCCTCTCGGAATGGGCGGAACCGGCAAGTACCGAGCTCCCGAGGTTATGCTAGGTGCGGCACAATCCCAACAGAGCGATATTTTTTCTCTTGCAGTACTCACCTTTAGACTATTTTGCGGAAGACATCCTCTGGACGGTAAGAGAACTAGGAATGAGCCTGAGACAGAAGAGACCATTATGAAATACTATGCCAAGGAGCCGATTTTCATTTTTGATGGGGATACCAATGCTCCCAGTCGACTTGTAGAGGCAAGATTTCATTCCTTGCCGAGACCGTTACAGCATTATTACAAATATATATTCTCCAATGCATCTCTTCACGGAAGACAAGACAGAATGGACTATGATGATTTTCTGAAGATTTTGGAGATGTCCTCGAAGAGCGTTTGATACAGGCAGAATGAAAAAGCGATACACACGATCCATAACTATTAAATAAAAATACTTTAGGAGGCAAAAGCAATGGGTAATAACAAAGATTTTTGGGAAGGTCTAGAAGAAGAAATGGGCAACACTTCAACCCAGAAGGGAAACATCTCCTACCTTGAAGATGGAAATGAAGAAGAACTTCGTACGGTTTTTGTTTATCTGGTGTATGATGTGTCCGGCTCCATGGGAGCGTATCCCCAGACTATGTTTAACTCCTGTGTTCAAACATGCCGGGCGCTCAGCTCCGCTGAGAATGAAGACTATAAGTTCAGAGTAAAAGTGGTTAACTTCAATACTGAGGTAAAGGAATACAATTCGGCTTTCCAGGCACCTGATGAATTGGCCGCCGTCATTCGGGAAGACTTTTTCGCATGCAACGGTCAGACAAAGATCAGTGAGATCATCAAGTATCTGGATGGGCAGTTTTCCAGAGATAAGCTCAAGGATCGAAAGTTGCACAAGTCCGACCCGAAGTCTCTGGTTGTTATTGTCACCGACTACTGTGCAACAGAGACCGCAGAAACGGTAGCAGATGCAACTAGCCATATTCTTTCCAATCGTTTTTATAACAAAGCCAACAAGACGCTGTGCATTTTCTGCGGTGAGGATAAGTACAAGGCATCTGCTGCAGAGTTAGCAGGCGGATTGGATAATGTGGTTTCTATGGGACAAGAGTACATCAAGGAACTGCTAACCGATGTTCTCATCACTTCTACCATTACCTTGTCCGATGCAACTCATGTAGAGGGAACGTCTACCGCAACCAAGACTACAAGCGAGGTGACTAAGGAAATTATTGATAATCGAAAAAATGCAGGCAAGAGTGCCGAACAAATGTCGGACGAAGAGGCCAAGGAAGCATTGATTCAACTGCTGTCGTAAGAGCAAAAGAAGGATGCGACAGATATGGAGTATTATGTTTCTTCGGTCATTGGAACTACACACCTAAAGGATGGCCGTCCTTGTCAGGATGCTTTCCGTATTTCAACCGAAAGCCGTTCTACAGTTATGGCTATTTCTGACGGACACGGTGGAAATGCTTACTGCCGTTCCGATACAGGTGCTTCAATTGCATGCACCGCTGCTGCATTTGCAGTTAAGACCACCGACCATTCCGACTTACCCCTTGCAATAAAGAGAGCCTATGATTTTCAGGTCCAGAACCATCTTTCAGAGCATCCCTTAAATGATGAAGAAAGGGCATTGCTGGGGGAGAATGCTCCCCATGTAGCATACGGTGCAACTCTGCTTCTGACTGTAATCGGGGACAACGAGGTCAAAATCATCCAACTGGGAGACGGAG
The DNA here is from genome assembly GCA_045601945.1 of Faecousia sp. Classification (GTDB taxonomy): domain Bacteria; phylum Bacillota; class Clostridia; order Oscillospirales; family Oscillospiraceae; genus JAZOXB01. The sequence continues at coordinate 9,178 of JAZSAO010000020.1, forward strand.
AAATTCACGTTCTCGGCGCAAACGGCAGATTTTTGACGGCACTTCCGGAGGATGAAGACTGTTATAACAACTTCACCTCCAGTCTGTGCTATCCCGAAGAGGAGGCACTGAACCATTTTCGTATTCTCAGATATGAGGAAAAGCCGGCAGCGATCCTTATGTTTTCTGACGGATATAAATCTCCCTATAGCAGACCTTACAAGCTTGCAACAGCTGTTGTAAATAAAAGGGATGTTTCCGCTGTAATTAAGGAAGGTAAGCACGGTGACGATCAGACCGTTCTCATTGCATATGATAACGCACTGTTAAATTCCGACGAATTCGTGAGTGGCTTCGCAAAAACGATTGCTGACGGCAATGCAGAGATCATCCGTCTCCGTACAGAGGCCCAAAAAAAGAAACTAGAGGAAGATATCCTCGCCTGCGAGGAGTTTCTCCGTCTGGCTCGGGACAGTATTGAAAAAGACAGAATGAACGGAGAAGCGGAAAGAGCCGAAATGCTCGAAGAGTTCTGTACGAAAAAGGACCAAACCCTTGCCTTGCTCAAAGAACGGTTAGAAGCATTATCAGAACATAATGATTGATATCCATTGGGAGTGGTTTTGTAATTTGATATATTCAATCTCCCTTCAGGATAACAATTAGAGCAGTTCCCCTTTCTTACAGACGATGTCGGAAAATGCGATTTGTAATCGCATAGCTGCTTTAGCGAAATTTAACAAGCAGCTTACCCTGTGGTAGCTGCTTGTTTATTTATACCAATTTCCAATATATGTTTTCAGTGGAATAGGAGTAGAAAGTACATGAAATTCTATGATGAAATTGTCGTATATGCATCCAAAGATGTAACAGTATGCAACGTTAAACTTCCTGTAAGCAACAAGCAGATCAAGGTATCGGTATCCGGGACCGCAGATCCGGTTGATGTTTTTTTGTCCTTCGACAATAAGATCGTAGGTCCGGTCAAGAGTGGAGACAGAATCGAAACACCGATTATACCTATTGTCAGCCGTTTCATCGAACCGGTATATGATGCCAAGGCCATAGTTGTACCCAGAACAACTTTTAGCATTCCCAGTAACAGCATAGAGTTTGATTATTCCATCAAATCCTCCATGAACATCTCTACTACGGCGCAGATTTTGGTTACCTATGAAGGCTCCTACAGCATTACGAATGCAAGGGCTTTTGTAAAGGAATACATGAATCATGCATTCTCTCCGTCCGAAGCGATTCTGCAATATATCAAAGAATTCATCGAGAGTGAACAGTACAGCATTATTAGCACTTTGGACAAAGTTTGCGATGAATCTCTGATTGCCAACGAGCTTCCCCGCATATCCAACGGATTATCTAACCATTGCAGAAACAACTTGGTCTCCTCTTGGGCGCGGATCAACAATCTGAGTATCAAGGTTCGTATTACAAATATGTCCCAGATTCTGGAAGAACTCAACCTGCGGGCTATAACAGAAAACAGGAGAGCAGAACAGATATTTGCTCAAAAGCAACAGATGGAAGCCAAAACGTTTGATCACAAGCTGGAGCTGGAAAGGCTGATGGCTACATCTACGGTTGATTATACCAAAATGATCCTAAAAGCTGTAACCGACGTATACGGTCAGTCTGCCATCGACCCTGCCCTTTCCAATGTCATCATTACCTATTTGCAGTGTAATCCGGGACTTTCCTATAACGATATGGCGAATGCATTCAGAAAATTTAACCACCTTGCACAACGCCATTCTCCCGCGGAACTGCTGGCTACTGTAAAGAAACTTCTCCCCGGAGGCAAGTAAAATGACATATTTTGCAAGCGAGATGAAATACTTGGAAATCACCGGGCTCCCAATCAGCCAGGACTTGTCCATGGGATATTGCTATCCCGCGGCTTCTCTTGCGCAACAGCTAACGACCCCGGTAGACGAGGTGGAGCTTAGATTCTTTACGGAAAATAAGCACCTTCATTGCTACTTGGGGATACCAGAAACATATATTCAAGGTGCTGTTTCAGAATTGCAGAGATCCGGGTATTCTGTTGAAACGGTAAAGGGGAAAGTCGAGAGTAAGCATACCCAACACATCCTAACGAGAGAGCTACGTGTAAGAGCTGAAGTGATTCCCAATTCCGTTCCAAAGTTCTCTTATGATGTGCCTCACATCGAGAATCCCTCATTCAGAAGCAACTCCCTATATGATTTTTTAAGCAAGTGTGACAATGGCAGTGGCTTCTCTATTCTGTTCGGACCATCGCAGCTTCTGGATCTATCCCTGTCTAATCGATTGATGCAGGCAAATTCCGAAGCAGACAGTGTGATAGGACATATGCTTTCAGAATCAAAGCTGTTTCCCGCAGTTGTATGCCCTTTTTCCGATAATGCAAAGCATGCGGAATTGATTGCCAAAGCGTTGTGTTACGTTTTCGGTGGCCTTACCTGCAAAACAGTAACACCTCAAAAAATAGGTACTGCCTTGCTGACACTCCAAAACGACGACCCTAAGGTCAGACTGATCGGTAAACTTCATACTCTCTATACAGCTGAAGAAATCAATACTCTGGCCGATCTTACAGGCACTCGCTGTGACAACGGATTGCCATACAACAAGGATTCTATCGTTTCCAGAAACACCAGCGAAAACTTGCCAAAGGCAGAACTGAAAATAGGAAAAGATACACAAGGCAAGTGGATCGGTATCCCATTCAAGACCGTCAGCCGCCATATGTTTATTGGTGGAGCTCCCAGAACAGGAAAGGGAAATCTTTTAACATCTATAGCATTCCAGCTCGCAAAGGCTAACATTCCTTTCCTTATGATTGAATCTGCGAAATTGGAGCTTCATCATTTACGAAAAGTGATTCCATCCCTTAATGTGTGGCGTCCGGATAATGGGCAATATGTCTTAAACCCGTTTGCATTACCGGATGACATTTCTTTAGACGAATATCGTGCAAGTTTAAATAACATCATGCGTCTGTCTTTTAATCTGGAGGGCTCTCTCGTAGAATTGTCCAAAACTGCATTGCAGAACTGTTTTTCTAAAAACGGTTTTTCCGGAACATCCACAAATTCGGAGGATACTGTAACGCTCTTTGGAATGAACGAATTTTTAACGGAATATCGTTTTTTACTCGAACATAACGGATATTCTGTCAAAACAGAACAGGATATGAAGACATGCGGTTTGAATCGAATGCAATCACTGCTTACGGATAACAAGTCGGTATTTGACAGCATCCGTTCGATCCCCCTGAGCCAATTGCTAAACGGCTTCAATCTTCTGCAATTAAATAGTCTCTCTACACTTGAAAGCAAACAGCTTTTTGCCACAATCTTATTGATTTCTCTTTCTTCATGGCTAAAGCTGAGAATGCGGAACAAGAACAATGTGGGACTGCAATTGGCCGTTATGATAGACGAGAGCCATAATTTGCTAAAAAGTGTGACCAATAGCAATGGTGTAGAGTTTTCCTTCGCCCGTGACTTCGAAGCATTACTTTTGGAAATGAGTGCCTTGGGTGTTGGTTTTATTATCGCTGATCAGAGTAGTTCCAACCTTCCCACCGGAATGGTAGATATTTGTGCAACTAAGATTTTCCTTGGCGGAAATCGGTATTCCGGTATTGAAGCCTATAAGTCAATGATGGGACTTGATGAAACCTCCCTACAGAACCTATACCGTCTTGGCCCCGGTGAAGGAATCTTCTATAGTGATGGTATGCCCGTGGCAAAGGTATTCCAATCTCCGAATGTCAGTGCATATTTTGATGTAAACAAAGAATATGAAACAAAAAATGATTTCTTGCAGCAGAATCCAAGATTTACAATCGAGACTTTCCAGGAGTGTGCAAAATGCCCCTACAGAGGAAAGTGCAACAAGAATATCAAATCCCAGGCGGATAGTATAAGTACTGCATTGTTCTCCCAGTATGGTCATATGTTGCATTTGGTTGACATAGAGGAAAACAAAGATAAGAAACGTGCATTGCAAAACCAATTCATCGGTTCACTTGCAAAAGCGACTGTAAAATACGATGACGATCTTCTTTGCTGTAGTATGATTCAGGTCATCAGATTATGTAACCGTTGGCATAAGACCAGACTCGATGCAAGTAAGGCTATTGATGTCATTCGCAAATGGAGAAAAGTAAATGGATATTGATGACAACAGTGTTGATATGGATGATTCCGAATTGGACGACACTTCTGCCGATAGTGGTGTCGATACATTCTATGACGTAGACAATAACTTGGACCTTTCCTCTGCCTTCGAGGATACCGATATCACGGAAGACGACCTAACGGAAACGGAAGTTGAAGATCAAACGGAACAGATATCGGAAAGCCTCCGGAATAACTTTGACTTTTCCACCGTTTTCGAGGATACCGATATTACGGAAGGCGACCTAACGGAAACGGAAGTTGAAGATCAAACGGAACAGACATCGGAAAGCCTCCGGAATGACTTTGACTTTTCCACCGTCTTTGAGGATACCGATATCACGGAAGACGACCTAACAGAAACGGAAATTGAAGATCAAACGGAACAGGCACCGGAAAAGTTCCAAGATGACTTTGATCTTTCCACCGTTTTTGAGGACACTGATGTCGTAGAAGATGACCTGACAGAAACGGAAGAACAAAAGGATATCGAGGAGACAGAACCTTCTGATTTGGTGGAAGAATCCCAGGATCAAGATCGGTCTCACAAGGAAAGAATCGACGGCCACACCTATTACTTCGACTCCAACGGCGATTTATATCGTGTTGATAGTACTCTAATGAGTAGTGCTTCTTATGAATTAAACGGTTATCACTTTCAAACGGATGATTTTGGCAGAATTGAAACCGTAAGAGGCATACTTCACCTGCGAGATCGTGACAGGATGGCAATAACGGACAAAATAGAGGATATCGGGTGGGGTTACGAATTGGAGACCGATGACCGTGGTCATATTATTGGCGATCGATTCGATGGTCCAAATAGGCTTGAAAACCTTATTCCCCAGGATTTCTCCATTAATCGAGGAGAGTATAATTCGTTTGAAAAAGAGTTAGCTGATGCAGTAAGCGACAAAAAGGAAGTCTATCTGCAAGTGGAATTGGCTTATCCGGATGACTCATTCCGCCCTGAAGAGCTTGTTGCCACATATACGATAGATGGAGAAACCTTTGAAAGACATTTCCCCAATCAAAAAGATGAGTAGTTCCATAAGGAATATCGTGTATAGCTTTTCCGATTTGACATAAGGAGGTAAATATGGAAGATTCTTATAATCCCGGGAATCCTCAGGTATATTCCCGTGTTTTTGATTTATTATCGGTATCATTCCCCCAAAAATGGGAAAATATCGTGTTCTACACACTTCTGACACCAGCGTCCTACGCTATGAAATTCTTTGTTGATCAAGGGGATGGCAAATATATTGACTGTTTCTCATTAGCCGAAATCAGCAAAAAAAACATTCACAGATGCTTTGCAAATGTGTATCAGGTTTTAAAGGAGGATAGAGATCACCTGCTTCCCAAAGACCGATGGTCCACCTTTGTGTTTGCATTCAATCGCTTCGGTCATTCTTTGGTGAAGTATGGCTATGAGGATGTTGGTAGTTTTACATACAAAAAAGAACGGGAGCTTGCGGAACAAATTCGTTCTAACGCATTTCTGGTTTCCTCCCCCGTTACTGAAAGTAGCAGTCCGGAACACACAGATGCTGATGCAAACAGCAACGTAGATACAGACTTGGCCCAAAGAATGCAGAATATAGAAACGGCACTCATTTCTGCAAAGAACGATATTCAGCAGTTAAATGATAATTTTCGGAATGTCATTTCTCAGGCCATCGAATTAGACAAAACGCTGAATGCACAATACTACGAATCCGGCATTAAGAAGATGTGTATGATTGCTGAAAAAATGAAACGAATACACAATGAATATACGGACATTCTTTCGGATGAGTTAAAATCTGCGCTGATAAACCATTTCCATGTA
>JAZSAO010000021.1:0-6234 GCA_045601945.1 Faecousia sp.
AGAGGATAAAATTCAATCATTCGTCATCCTCCTTTCCATCATCCAGCCGCTGCAGTTCTACCATACGGCGGTATTCTTCACAGCGGTCATACAGTTCCTGATGATTGCCGAAATCCACAAGAGCTCCGTCCTCTAAGAACAGGATCCGATCCATAGACTTCAACGTGCTAATACGGTGAGCAATGAGAATGGTCGTTTTCCCTTGCCGCAGCTGACGAAGGTTTTCTAAAATCACTTGTTCCGTCTTCACGTCAACCGCAGAAACAGAATCGTCCAAAATCAGGATAGGCGCATCTTTCCACAAAGCACGGGCAATGGAGATCCGCTGTTTCTGACCGCCGGAAACCGTAACGCCCCGTTCGCCCAAAACAGTACCGTACCCCTGAGAAAATTCCGCAATATTGTCATGAACATCAGCAAGCTTTGCTGCCCGTTCTACGCCTTCGGAATCGTGGTCTTCTGCCGCAAAGGCAATATTGTTCTCAATGGTGTCGCTAAACAGGAAGTTGTCCTGGGGTACATATGCGGCATTTTCTCGAACTGTGTGGATGGAAAGGGTCGTAATATCCTTCCCGTCCAAGAAAATCGTTCCCTCGGGAACATTGTAGGTTCTGAGGATCAGATCCACTACCGTTGTCTTACCTGCACCCGTACGGCCGATAATGCCGATATTTTCTCCGGGACGTATGGTGAAGGAAAGATTTTTCAGAACCTCGGGGCCGTCCCCGGGGTAAGAGAAGGTCAGGTTGCGGAACTCAATCTGTCCCGTCAATTTCACTCCATCCTCCACAGTGGGAGCATCCACCACATCGATTTTCGCATCCAGAAGTTCAGACACACGTTTCAGAGATCCCTTGCCTCGGGACATCATGTCGATGAGTTCAGAAACTGCCATAATAGGCCAAACAATTGCTGTGAAATAACCGATATATTCCACCAGCTGTCCTGCATCAAAGACCTCGGAATATACCAGATATCCACCGTAGCCAAGAATTACACAAATCACCGCTTCAACAAAGAGCATGACAGATACACGCATCAGGGTTGAAATACGGGTGAAATCTACATTGGCGTTTTCGTTTTCCTTATTCAGCTTCCGGAAGAAGAATAGTTCCTTTCCTTCTTTAACGAATGCCTTAATAACGGCAATGCCCGATAAGTTTTCCTGAGAGAAGTCCGACAGGTCAGCATACCGTTCCTGTCTGTATTCCCATTTTTTGGTCATGAATTTGCCGATGGTGGTACTGACGATCATCAAGAAAACCATGGGAATCAAGGACAGCAGTGCAAGCAAGGTGTTCATACGGAGCATCTTGATCATCGCAAGAACGCCCAAGAACACCGCATCACAGAACATCATAATACCCCAACCGAAGCATTCCTGAATGGTATCCAGATCCCCTGTAAACAGCGCCATCAGGTTACCTACCTTATTGGTCTGATAGTACTGCTGAGACAGATCCTTGCAGTGGTTAAACATACGGCTTCTCAGATCCGTCTCCACATTGATCCCTGCCCCAAAGAAACAGATTCGCCACAAGAATCGTCCAATCAGCATTACCAGTATCACCAACAGCATCGGCAGACAGATGTGATCCAACAGGAACGTCATGTCAAAAGCACAAACTTCTCCCTTGAACTCTACAGCCCCCGTGTTCAAGCCGTTAATGACCATACGGTATAGTTCAGGGATCTCCAGTTGCACATAGTCGATCATAATCAGTGCCGCCAGACCAAAGAAGATCCTGACCCAATACTTGCCATAATAGCGGTTAATATGTTTTCCAAAAAGCAATTTTCTCACACTCCACTCTTAATTGCTCAATATTGCATAATTATACTGTAAAACACAAGGTTAATCAAGATTAAATTCCAAAATTCTGAAATTTTCCTGAATTATTTACAATTATTTTACTTTTCAAAAAGGACCCTTGCAGTTTCCTGCAAAGGTCCTAAGGAAAGATGACTTGGGAAATTACAGCAGCTTACTCAGAGCAGCCTTATCTCCTACCAAGATCACATCGGGATGCATCTGGAGGATGGATGCAGGAACCTTGGGAGTCACGGGGCCGCGGAAAGCCTTTTCTACGATATCAGCCTTTCCTTCGCCACTGACTACCACGAGGATCCGACGAGCCTGCATAATAGATCCAATGCCCATAGTAACAGCCTTACGAGGAACCATATCCCGGTTCTCAAAGAAACGAGCGTTGGCCTCGATGGTGCTGTCGGCAAGATCTACCTGATGGGTTCCCTTGGGGAAGTCCTCTGCAGGTTCGTTAAAACCGATATGACCGTTGTGTCCCATGCCAAGAACCTGAATGTCAATACCACCCATAGAAGCAATGATCTCGTCGTAACGACGGCATTCTGCCTCTACATCCTGAGCCATGCCCCCGGGAACGTTGGTATTGGCAACATCAATATTCACATGATCGAACAGCTGGGTCTGCATAAAATAACGATAACTCTGGTCGTGAGTGGGCTCCAAACCTACATACTCGTCTAAGTTAACGGTCTTGACCTTGCTGAAGTCCAGATCGCCTTCTTCATAACGCTTAATGAGTTCCTGATAGGTACCGATGGGGGTGGATCCGGTTGCCAAGCCCAGAACGCAATCGGGCTTCATGCATACAACAGAAGACAGAATATTGGCAGCCTGACGGCTCATAGCTTCGTAATTTTCTGCAACGATAATTCTCATAGTGATACTCCTTTAATAAATAATAAATTAGGGATCTTACGCCTTTTCGGGCAAGCTGGCAGCAGCCATGGATTGACCGACACGGCGGAATTTTTCATCGGGCAAACTGGGGAAGATCTTATCATTGAGTTCCGGATACTCGTCTGCAAGAACTCTCTTACACATATCCAAGATCAGATCGCCGCCCTTGCCGCTCATAACACGTCCCAAGAGGAGAACGTGCTTGCAAGTATAGAGATCATAGTAATAGACCAAGCTGTGAGCCAGATATACGCCGATGGTGGCGTAGACCTTTGCTGCGCGGGGATCGCCCTCTTCCATCAGTTTTTGAACAACCTTTAGCTTTTCTGCAGGGCTCAGATTCTCATCCAGAGCAATACCGGCTCTGGGAGCCAGTTTGATCACGGAATCTTGGGAGAAATACTTGACACCGCAACCGATATCTCCGCTCCATTCGTCGATCATGGCATTTTCCGCACAATCCACAGGAACAAAGGCAAGCTCATTGAGCCATCCGGTGCGCCGATCGTTGGCATCTACAAAGCCACCGGCCTCGCTGGTACCCATAGCAATGCCCAGAACCGCAGGCTCTTCCAAACTCATGGCACCAGCCAGAGCAGTTACGTCACCGTCATTGATGACGCAGTAAGGAATGTCTCCAAAGGTATCTGTAATGGCGCGAATATAAATATCACGAACCTTCTCCTCTTGCAGTTCCTTGGGAACCTGCAGGAACAGGGATGCACTCATGGTACGGTTCTGGATGTAAACACCTGCAGAGGAAACGCCAACTGCATCTACTCTGGGCAAATGAGACGCCGCAGACTTGAGGGCTGCAACAATGCCGTCATAGTGATACTGAGGATCAGACTGCAACTTAGGGAACCAAACAACTTCCTCGGAATAAACAGTTTCTCCGTCTATGACGGCAGAAACCTTACGGTCGGACCCACCTGCATCGAAACCGATGCGGCAGCCTTCTAAATGGCCGCCCATTTTCTTGGGAGAATCCTTTGCCTCGGGAACCTGATCTACCCAAAGAACCTCAAAGGGATTCTCGTAAACCCCTGCCATAAAGTCACTGTCAAAGGCCTGCTCTCCATCCTTGGAGAAGGCAACGCTGAGATATTCATAAATATCCCGATCCCCTGCAACATAAATGCGGAAGCCACCCTTGAACCACAGGAGTGTCTTAACCAGCCGGTTGATATAATAACGATCGGCCTCTTGCATTTCGGGAGTGCCATGGATAAAGGTTTGGCAACTTGCCATTTCTCCACCGGCGCGCTCCACCGCGATAGACACGGGCTTCTTGGCAGTTTCCAAGAAAGTACGATTAAATCGGGCAATGGGAATAAATTCGGGATCTAATACGGGAACATTTTTCAGTTCCACGTCAATGCCGTATCTTGTCATACAGAATACTCCTTTCAGTACGGTCGGAAGTAAGGATCTTACTTTATTGTAGCACAATTTTTCGTCTTTGTCACCTATAAAATGGAATATTTACAGACTAAAAATCAAAATGCTAACAACAGCAAGAACCATTGCCAGAATTTTATTTATATTGGGCTTTTCTTTAAAGATGACAAAAGAATAAACCGCCGCAAGAACCAAAACGCCACCGTTATCCACAGTAAACAACGTAGCCGCATCTGCAAGGGGCATAACGGAGGTCAGCACATTGATCGCAAGGGCAGAACTTACCAAACTGAGTATCAAAGGAAGAATTGCATTCGAGCCCAAGCGGAAAGCCTTAAAGATCTCCTTTTTTTCCTTCATGCCCAGCTGAACAACCGCGATCACACCCATAAGTGCATAGGAAATCACTACCATAGCATCCTTCTGCTGTGAGTAATGAACCGATTGCATTTTCAAAAGTGTACCGTAAAATCCATTACACAGGAACAGAAGCAAGCAGTATACATAGTAAATCGGTTTTGTTCCCTTCAGTCGAATTTCCTTAATATTCATGAGAACAAAAGCCAAGAGCATGAGTCCAATGGCGACAAGTTGCATCGTCCCGAGGGATTCCCCTTCTACAAATAAGGCTGAATAAACCACAGGAACCAGAATGCCGCCAAAGAGGAGCATCATGTTCATAAAAGCATAAGAACCCAAGGCGCCGGCTTTGATCAGGGATGTATTAAAGCCGAACAGCATCAGCGCATTCAGGGTACCGAAAAGAATGGTCAAAGGCGCCGCCTCTGTGGGAAATCCTCCAACGATCCAAGTAAAAAGGGCGATCACGATGCTCTGCAGAATGCAGAATACCGGAGATGCAAGTTCTCCTTTTCCCGGATAGCGCGATGTATACAACGTGCAGAACAAGGTCTGAAAACTATGTAGCAACGTCAATACAGCCAAAAGAATGATCGCTTTCATATTTGTATATTCTCCTTCTTTATGATAAAAGTGTTAGATATCTAACAATGATAAAACAAATTTAAGGTTTGTCAAGTCCTTTTCTGAAAACTTCTTGACTTTATTATAAAATAACGTTAGAATAACAAAAGATACAATCATTTAAAGACTAAAAGAAAAGGAGAACTATTTTGAACAGAAAAATCGTAGCTGATTCCTCCTCTGATCTTCATAGCCTGACCACCATTGATTTCGCCATTGCTCCCATGATCATCCATACCACTAAGAAGGCTTACTTAGACGATAAGAATCTGGATGTTGCCACCATGGTAGAAGAACTCCTCCTAAACAAAGACAAGACTTCCAGTGCCTGTCCCGGTCTGGGAGATTGGCTCAATGCTTTCGGCGATGCCGAAGAGATCTTTTGTCTTACCATTACCAGCAAACTATCCGGCTGCTATAATTCCGCAATTTTGGCAAAAGAAGAATACGAAACCCTCTATCCCGGTCGTCGCGTCCACGTGATCGACACCCTCTCCACCGGCCCCGAGATGCAGATCTTGGCTGAAAAAATCGCAGAACTGACCCAAGAAGGTGCCGACTTTGATACCATCTGCCGTGAAATTCAGGACTACAACAAAAAGACCCATTTGGTATTCATGCTGGAATCCCTAAAGAATCTGGCTAACAACGGTCGAGTCAGTCACGCTGTGGCTAAGATCACCGGCATTTTAGGCATTCGCTTGGTCGGTATGGCTCTGGACGGTGTGCTGGAACCCTTGGATAAGTGCCGCGGTGCCAAAAAGGCCCTGCAGACTTTAGTGTCCCGTATGAAGGAATTAGGGTTCATGGGCGGAAAGGTTCGCATCGCCCACTGTATGAATCCCGAAGGCGCAAAAGAACTCTATGACCTTTTGAAAGCCGAGTTCCATAGTTGTAATGCAGAAATTTACACCACTCGCGGTTTATGCAGCTACTACGCAGAAAAGGGTGGTATCCTCGTTGGATTCGAAAGCTGAATGCTTCTTATACTAATCTTCAATTAAAAGACTCTGAAATTATAGACATTTCCGATGATATGTGGTATAATATTATTGGTGATGAAAATGAAAGCAAAATACATAATAACACTGGAAAACAAACAAGAAATCGAAGCGGCACGAAAG
>JAZSAO010000022.1:0-6436 GCA_045601945.1 Faecousia sp.
TCACTTTGGCAATGTTCTCATTCTTGGCAAGGCGCAGATAGTCCTTGCCGGTAAATACTTCACAGGAAAAGCCGGCAGCAATTTTCTCTGCAAGAGTAGACTTGCCGGTACAGCTTTCGCCAAAAATTCCAATAACCATAATTTTCCTTTCTGAATCAGGGATCTTGATTCAAATAATCCTCTTTTGTAAGTATGAGATGGAGAAAACCGTCCTCCACACCCATTTCCTTAAATCCTACCTTGCGGTGTATCGCCCATGCGGCATCCCTGCCGGTTTCAAAATCGTTATGAAGTCGGGAAATGCCGCAAACACGGAATGCTCGCTCTAATAGCAGCCTTAATGCAGGAACAGCATAGCCCTTGCCGCGGTAGGGTGCATAGATCACGATGCCCATATCCCACAAATCCTTTTCGGAGGTATAGTGGAAGTTCACATCTCCGATCCACGCCCCATCGGAGCAACGCTGAATGTAGGCATAGAAACGCTCCGGCTCCTGTCCTACCCAGTTTTCGTACCAGTCGGGCAACACCTCGTCCGGATAGTCAACGCATCCGGTATCTTTATGGTAGCCATCATAATCTACATCCCAGCCTGCGTTGTAAGACATGGTTTCCGGATCGGACATCATTTTTTGATAGAACCATAGATCTTCAAGCTTTGGAATATATAATTCAAGTTCCTGCATGACATTATCCTCCTTTATTTTTGAGCGACTGCCTGTGATATTTCACTTTCCGTTGCAAGGCTTGTCCATTTCCCGAACACTTGGGACTCCATAGCAGGGAGATAGCCCAGATCCTTGTAGCCCAGTTTCTTCAGTAATGCCATGCTGGGCTCATTCTGCGGTTCGGTGAAGCAGATAAAGTCCCAGCTTGGATAAAGCTCATGGAGCGTATGGATCAAGGCAGTCAGTGCTTCAAAGGCATAGCCCTTTCTGTGGTGAGCGTAGTGAAATGTATAGCCCAAAGAAATGGTTCCATCTTCGGGCATTACCACAATCTCTCCAACCATTTTGTCTGTTTCCTTTAATGCAACTGCAAGCATGAACGGAGCATCTACGGACATCACATCATCCTTGCGACGCTCCGTTAAGGCAACAATGCCCCCATAGTCCTTGATCTGATCTCGCTGATAACGGGCACAGATCTCATTGTTGCGATAGTCGTACATAACGTCTGCATCCTTCGCCGCAACATTGCGAAGATGCAAACGGCTTGTTTCTATAAAAATCATAGTATTCTCTCCATCACACTAACTTGTAAGATGTTGGATGTTCATTTTTATCGTTCCTTATCCATAGGGCACACCCTTTGACTGCTGTTCATGAAAGAGTAGAACAGCCATGAGGCAAGGGATCTGCGCGTATTTGTTGATATGCTCACCGAAGAAAGGGATTCCGGGTCGCCGGTTTTAGTAGAATAATACCATCAGCAAATCCCAGTAGGTATGTAGACAAATGGGCACAAGGATATTCCTGCTCTTTATAAAAGACCAACTGAAAATTATGCTTAATCCGAGAACACACAAAAATCCAAGGTTTGCAAAGTTTTCTAAAAATACACCGGTAGAAATCCAGATAGGGAAGTGAATGAAAAGAAACAGAATGGAATTTAAGATCACGGGAAACCATTTTCGTTGCTCCCCAAGGGTGACATTTAAAAGATAGCCTCGAAACACCAGTTCTTCTGTGATTCCCACGAACATAACAGAGACCAATCCGGCGACATTTACAGGTCTAACAAATTCGATTTTCCCATTTTGTATGGCTGCACCCACAAGGAGGTAAGCGGTGAAGAACAGAAAAATCGGCAAGTAGTTTCTCCACGCAACCTTTTTTGTAAACATTTCTTTCAAGGAAATGTACACATCGTTTTTTCTGTATCTAATGAGAAGGAGGGCAGGGATCGTCCAGAGGAGGTTTTTGATTAGTCCGTCCTTTATGAGCCGAAGTAATACTGCACTGGGGATGCTCTTATCCAAAAAGGGGGATAGATAAAGCTCGCACACTGTCCATAAAGCAAAAAAGAGGATCGTATACAGCACAACGAGAACTGTTTTTGATTTCATATCATTTCTCCAAGGGTGTATTTTTTGTAATTGCTTCGTACCATTTCCCCAAAGTCTACACCGAATTCTTCGTCATCCTCAGGGTCGAGCAAATATACAAAATCACTTTTTGCTTTTCCGATCCTGCTGTCTCCGAAATCCAGTATACCGCATACGATATTTTCTTCATTGAACAGCACATGGTTAAGGCTGAAATCCCCATGCAGAAGGCAAAGATCCTTTCGCTTGATGGGAAGGATCTGTTTTTCCTGATGAAGTCCATATAGAAACTGTGCAATCCGTTTTGCATTCAAAGCGGTTGTTTGATGGTCTATTTTTAGGAATTCAGCCCTTGATAGTTTTTTCCCCTGTAAGCGTTTGGACACAAAATATGTAAACTCCTGATCTCCTGAGGGAAAAACACCGTGGAAAAGGACATTGGGGATAGCTAACCGTGTTTTTTCTTCCAAGCCACGGAGCACACGGATCTCTGTTTTCAAGCAGTCGCTGGCTTTTCGATGCTTTGGAAGTTTTATTACCATTTGGTCGTTTATACAAAAGGCCTCTGAATGATTGCCGCCTCCCAGAAATATAATAGAGCTTACCTCTATGAAGTTCTCCACTAAATTTTCAACTTGATTTAAGGAATGTTTCATCAAATACTTTCGCCTCACAATATAGATAAGAGTTAAATCCTTGTATATACCATTCTCTCTTCCTAAGGATTTGTTTCTGTTATGGTTTTTAAATTTTAGTATCTTTTCAATATTGACATAGGCAATCTTTTCTGCTTCCTCTTGGGTAAAGTCCATTTAACTTAGTATACCAAAGTATGAATCATAGATTTCCTCCGACTGTAAGAAATGGTTAACCGGGTATCAATATCTGCCAATGCATACATAATAAGCAATACATTAATTTCTATCATAGCTTCACTTATTTTTGAGCCACCAGCAGAAAGCGGTGAATGCTACTGTCGATGGAACCTTGTTCTTCCAAAATTCGCTGGGCGTTCAGCAGGTTTTCCAGATGTGTGTCCACGGAGAAGTCCGGAAACTCCCACTGGATGATACGCGCAAACCACACCAACGCTCCAACATCAAAGAACCGAATGGGGCGGAATGCTTCCTTGCCCTGCAAGATAGCGAAACCCACATCCTTAAATTTTCCGGTTGCTATGCTTAAATATTGATCCGGGAAAGGCGTTTCGGTTTCGCCGCATAGAAGTTCCGCCAATTCCCGGTCATTCTCTGCACCCACCTGCTGGGTAATAAAGAGTCCACCGGGCTTCAGCACTCGATAAATCTCCTCTGCATTAAAATCACCGTGCCGATTGATTACCATATCGAAACAGCCATCGTCGAAAGGCAGTTTTTCTTTTCCATCTCCGGCTCGGAAGTCGATCCCTATGGGAAGTAGAACCTCTTTGCAAAGTTCTACATTGGGAGGATAATTCTCCATTGCCGCAGTGTTCTCTTGGGGATGATTTAGCGACAAAAGGAACTCGCCACCGCCGGTGTCGATGTCCAAGATCTTCATTTCCGGATGCAGATATTCTTCAATTACAGCCCGGTAATCCCAGGGCAGATCATCCTGCTCCGTATAGCGTCCATGAATGTGGGAAAAATCCCATCCATGAATGTGGGCAATTTGTTCCTCGACCTTCCAGTTTTCAATCAATTTATTAACATTCATTGTAATGATTCCTTACATAACTTTTCTACATATTGGAATTGGCATTAAATACCTTTAATCAAGAACATCTCCATAGGTTGCTCATAACCTGGAACATCTATAACAATACCACCGCAATCTTTATATCCCAGTTTTCTGTAAAAGTGCTGTGCTTCTTCGTCAACCTGGGTGGAGGTTAAAAGCATCCCATATCCTTGTGATTTCATATCCCTCTCCCAGTGCTCCATTAGCATTTTTCCGCAACCTTTTCCATGTTGGCTCCAATTGACAAATAACATGGTGCAGAACGGCGTGTTATCCCAAAAGAGATTATATCTCAACAGTCCAATGGGGGTATCTTCATCCAATAAAACATAGCCTCTTTTGCTGGAAACTTTGTTTACAAATTCCTGTTCGGGCAAATGTCTATCCAAACTATACCAAAACTCTTTATCTTCTGATTGAACATATCTAATTTTTAACACTTCTTTTACCTCGTCAAATTCAAGTTATTTACCAAGCTCCTTATACGCCATAACGGTATTCCCATTCTTCTTTGTCATTGGCAGAAAGATGGAAGGTGTTGATGATTCGGTCGGCAACCTCATCCGGTTCGAGATGTGTGTTGTCAATTTTCAGATGATGGGCAAACCAGAATTCATCCGGATCGGAATTGAGCTTATGCTGTTGTGCATCTTTTAGAAGGTTGGCTCTGCTCCAATCTACATCTCTCTTGGAAGCCTTTCTTTCCATGCGGTGTGGTGTTGCATTTCTCGCAAGTCTGGTCTCAAACTCGGCGCTTAGCTCCACGAAATAGAATGCTCCGCCCCTTGATTCAAACAGATTGGCAAGCTGGGTTAGATGCTCCCGTTCTTGGGGAAGCTCAAATGCACAAACGCAAGTAAATATGAGGTCCACATGATGCTTTGCCGCCAATTCAAAGGCTTTCTCCCTGAAAACAGCATTGAACTCTTTCTGCGCAGGTGTCCCAAAACCGAAAATCCTGTCAGAGACCTCGATGCTGTCATGATTCATCATTAGGTTATACTTCAGCTTGTCTCTCAGGCATTCCGCAACCGTCATTTTGCCCACTGCCTGAGGGCCGCATATTATGATTAAGTTTGCCATAAGACCTCCATTAAACTTTATCCTTTCTCATAAAAGACCAATGTCATCTTATCATTTACGATTTCTGTCTTACCGGTACGCCGATATCCGAGTTTTTCATACAAATGGCAATTTCCTGTTTCCTGTAGGATCGTATCCAAAAACCATCTCTCGACATCTTTATGTAGTTCCTCGATTATTAGCAAGGCTTGTTGAGCGATTCCCTGCCCCTGATATTGGGGAAGCACAGCCAATGCGGAGATCTTGGCACTTTTGATATCGGGGTATAAAGCGACTCTTACACACCCTACTGCCACTCCATTTTCTACAAAAAGATAGCCCTTCGTATCTTCTCTCATATATTTCCGCAAGGTTGTTTCTTTGTGTTCTAAATACGGGTTCGTATCATGGTCTTGATATTTTTCGTATAAGGGCTTATATGCTGTGTGCTGTATTTCGAACACAGTATCAATATCACTTTCCTGAAAAGGGACAACTTTCATAGTGTACACTTCCCTAAAGTTATGATAAATTTAGCTGTTTATGATTTTATCATCAATGCACTTAAATAGATATGATGTCCATTTCGCAACAACTCCTTTCGGCTTATATCTCTACGATCAAAATTTCACTGTGGCCGGATGGCATCTCTGCGGCAATGACTCCCTTTTGGAAATAGGCTGCACCACCGGTGGCGGAATCCGTCGCATCTGCATCGGCGCAGAAGGGGTTGACGAGCAGAACGCAGTCGCCACACAGTGCTGCCTGCTCTGCATACTCGTGCTTGATACTGCTGTTCCATTCGTCGGCTTCATAATCGCACCAAACCGACCATAAAACCACATCGGCATTTAATGCTTTCATTTCCTCCGGTCTGCCGTCAGTCCAGAGGTCGCCGCACAAGCCAATGGCAAAGGATTTCCCGGCGTAACTGAATTTCTCAAACTGCTTGCCCTCTCGGTAATGATTGTCAGTCTTACTGTACTCTTTCCAACCGATACTGACCCGGTGGAAAACAGTTACAATCTCACCGTCTGCACCGATAAAGATTTGACTGCTGTACAGTGCATCTTCGATGCGCTCAATAAAGCCAAAAGACACGGCGATTCTACATTCCTTTGCAGTCTCACGCATTCGCTGAATTGGGGCATCGGTTAAGGCAACGGCCATGTGCTTGTCCGTCTCGTAGTCCCAACACAGGCTATCAAAGCCTTGTAATACAGACTCACCAAACACGATCACATCTGCTTGATTGCTGACATTTTTTATGGCATCGATCATTGCCTGTATATTAAATTCTATATTCCGGTTCTTTACCGGTGCAGAAGCCAGTGCAATCTTCACAGCGATACCTCACTTTATAATCTTGTATTCTTCTCGCATCGATAATACTTGAAGGTATCATCCTCGCTGATGTATCGGAACCCGACTTTCTCAAGGACATGTTGACTTCTGGTGTTCTTCAGAACGGCATCCGCATTGACAGCGACCATTCCCAATTCCTCAAAGGCGTATTTCAGGATCAGCCATTCTGCCTGCGTACCATAGCCCTTTCCCTTGACGGAATCGTCCCGTAAATGAATCCCCATACTGCACTCACGCTTTTCC
>JAZSAO010000023.1:0-4190 GCA_045601945.1 Faecousia sp.
AGGGATATCAAAGAAAAGAGGTACTTATATATGTCTAACACAGAAACTTTGCAGGATCTGATCCTGAGCGAGGTAAGAAAGGAACATACCCCTGTTACTCTGTTCCTAATGAATGGTTTCCAGATGAAAGGGATCATTACAGGCTTCGATAGCTTTGTAGTCGTCCTCAGTTCTGAAGGAAAACAGCAGATGATCTACAAACACGCCATTTCCACCATGGTCCCCTTACAGCCCGTACGCTTCCAAGTATAGTACAGCAAAGAAATGGATAAACAGGGTGCTTTGTATTTCAAGCTATTGACAGGGATTTTTGTCCTCGCTCTTGTAGGTTACGGCATCGGACGGATATGTCACCGAGACCCTTCCTACACACTATACAGCACTCGGATCTGCGAAGTCGGCGACGGGATAACCGTCTCCGGCTTTGTAGTGCGTTCCGAGTCTCTGATCTATTGTGGAGAAATCCCTACCTTTCTCCATGAAGAAGGCCGGTGGGTCGGCGGTGGACAAGTCCTTGCCCACACTGCCTCGGGTTCCCTTTTGATACCCAATGGCGGTTATTTCTCCCATGGAACAGATGGCTATGAGTCACTGTTAACACCGGAATACATTCTCAGCTGTAAGAAAGAACATTTTGAAAGCCTCTCCCCGGAAAACAGGCCATCTCACAGCGTTGGAAAACTGATCCACGGGCAAACATGGTATTTCGCTGCGCCGGGAGACTTTCCTTCCTTGGAACAGGGTTCTGATGTCACGCTTTCCATTGGAAATCTGAAATGCAAGGGAAAAGTTCTCCGCACACAGGAACTCCTTGTATTGGAGTGCAATCATTATACCCACTGCATCACCAATCTCCGTCAAACAGAGGCGCAAATTCAATCTTCTTCTCTATCCGGAATCCCCCTTCCTGCAAAGACCCTTTACTACAAAGACGGTGAAAGCTGCGTCTACATCCTACGTGGCGCTCAAGCATACCGCAAAACCGTTCGCATTCTCCGCATACAGGAGGACACCTTGTGGATCCATCCGGAGGATCTTCCCCAAGGCGCCCAAGTCATCCTGACAGATAAAGAAATCACAGATGGGATGGTGCTGAAATGATCGCACAAAACATTGCTGAAATTCGCCGCCGTATGGAAGCGGCTGCCATTGCTGCCGGACGAGATCCAAAAGAGACCCTCCTCTGCGCCGCAACCAAAATGAATGATGCTTCCCGTGTCAGGGAAGCCATTGCCGCCGGTATAGATTGCTGTGGGGAAAACCGTGTACAAGAGTTGGTAGCTAAGGCTGCCGATAATGCATACGAAGGGGCTCCTGTCCACTTTATCGGCCGCTTACAAACCAACAAGGTCAAGCACGTCGTTGGTGCCGTAGATCTGATTCAATCCGTAGATCGGCTGCCTCTGCTGGAATGCATTGAAAAAGAGGCAGCAAAAAAGAACATTATCCAGAACATTCTGTTAGAAGTTCACATGGGTGATGAAGAGAGTAAAGGTGGTTTCACCGAAAGCCAGATTTTGGAAGTTTCCGAAAAAATGGAAATATTTCCCCATTGTAGACTGTGTGGTCTCATGACGATCCCCCCTATTAGTAAAAATAAAGGGGAAAATTGTAGATTTTTTGAAAAAATTCGCAGATTATCTGTTGACATAATGGCAAAAAAACAGCATAATATTACTATGGGTATTTTGTCCATGGGCATGACCGATGATTTCGAAGATGCCATTGCCTGTGGTAGCACTATGATCCGAATCGGAACGGCCATTTTTGGTCATAGAGATTACAATAAATAATATAGAAACATATAACTTGGAGGTACACCCAAATGGGACTGATGGATGAAATTCGCAAACTGACTCCCTCAAAGCGTTATTCCGAAACTCCGGATGACGAATTTTACGATGAGTACGACGATGAGCCTATGGAAGAGGAATCTGCTCCTCCCCACGCTCGTCCCACATACACCACCCGTGGCGCCGCTGCTGCCGCTCCTTCTCCCATGGACACCGGCAGACCCAGCGCCAGCCATGTCGTAAACATTAACCCTGCTTCCAATCTGCAGATGATCGTTATCAAGCCCGATCGTTTCGCTCAGGCCACCGACATCGCATCTCACCTTCTGAACAAGCAGGCTATCGTTTTAAATCTGGAATCCACCAATAAGGACGTCGCACGCCGTCTGGTAGATTTCCTGTCCGGTTGCGCTCACGCACTGGATGGCCATATCGAAAAGGTTGCCATTTCTACCTACCTCGTCACCCCCTATAATGTTGAGGTCGTTGGCGATAACGCAAAAGAACCGGAAGATTTCCTCTCCTACCAATAACCGCTGATCATGCAACACATATCCCTTTTTGAGTATTCTTTAAGAATAGGAGTTGACATTTCATGATAACCCCCCAGCAGATCCATGAGGTCAGTTTTGATAAAGTTCGCAGAGGCGGCTATGATATGGATGCCGTAGACAGCTTTCTGGAGCCTCTGACCGAGGACTATATTACCCTGTTTAAAGAAAATTCCGTTCTGAAGAGCAAAATGCGCATTCTGGTAGAAAAGCTGGAAGAATACCGTAATCAGGAAAGCACCATGCAAAACGCCCTCGTCGCTGCACAGAAAACTTGCGATCAGATGATTCTGGACGCCGAGAAAAAATGTGCAATCATGCTCCGGGAGGCTGAAGAAGCTGCAGCAGCAAAATCCCAAGACGTCACCGTCCTCATCGGAGAAGAAAAAGAACGGCTGGAAGCCGCACAGAATGCCTCCCGTTCCTTCTTGGATTCCATGGAGCAAAGTCTGCAGCAGCAGTTACAGTTACTGCAAGAACTGCGCACAAAAGAGTTCCACACCGCTCCTCAAGAAGACCCTCAGGAGCCACGAAAGGCCTTTGACTTCGACGAACATCCCATTGCTCCCACTACAGAAGAACGCGCAGACGCTCTGATTCAGGAGATCGGTCAGAATCTGGAAAGCAAACTGAACACGCCCCCCCAGCCTACTGCCGATCCCGTAAAAAAATTCGAGCATCTTCGCTTCGGTAAGAATTATTCTCAAGAAGACGAAGCCTGATTAGAAAACAGAATAGAAGCAATGATGGGGACAAGCCGCTTGTGACCCTGTGTTCAGAGAACTGCCGGTAGGTGCGAGGCAGTCACACCACAGACGCGTATCACCCCGGAGCTGCCGCCCGAACAGAGTGTTTCTCTCAGTAGGCTCGGCCGACTTACGCCCGATAGGCGTCAATGAGTGTCCGTCTTTCAGACGGGAACAAGAGTGGTACCGCAGAGCTTCCTCTGTCTCTTGGCCGAGACGGGGGAGGCTTTTATTTATTTTAACTTTTTAAAAAACTATCATGGAGGAATATATGGATTACAAGAACACAATCATCACCCCTAAGACCGATTTCCCCATGCGTGCAGGTTTGCCCCAGAGAGAGCCCGGCATGCTGGAGAACTGGAACCAAATCGACGTCTACAAACTCCTCATGGAAAAGAATGCAGGTAAGCCCCGTTTCATTCTCCATGACGGCCCTCCCTTCTCCAACGGCGATCTCCACATGGGTCATGCTCTGAACAAGACCCTGAAGGATTTTATCGTCCGTTCCTATGCTATGCGTGGTTACTATACCCCCTTCACCCCCGGTTGGGACAACCACGGCATGCCCATCGAGTCTGCCATCATTAAGAAGAATAAACTGAACCACAAGACCATGCCCGTTGCCGAGTTCCGTACCGCTTGCGAGAACTTTGCACAGGATTTCATTAACCGTCAGCGTACCAGCTTCCGTCGTCTGGGTGTTCTGGGTGATTGGGACCGTCCCTATTGCACCATGGACAAGCAGTTCGAGGCAGAAGAAGTTAAGGTCTTCGGTGAAATGTACCGCAAGGGCTACATCTATAAGGGTCTGAAGCCCGTTTACTGGTGCCCCAAGGACGAGACCGCTCTGGCAGAAGCCGAGATCGTGTATCAGGATGATTCCTGTACCACCGTCTATGTCAAGTTCCCCATGCATGACGATCTGGGCAAGCTGAGCCATCTGGATAAATCCAAGCTGAGCTTCGTTATTTGGACCACCACTATCTGGACCCTGCCCGGCAACCTTGCCATCGCTATGCACCCCGATGAAAGCTATGCTGTCGTCAAGGCTGCAAACGGCGAGATGTACATTCTGGCCGAGGCTCTGGTTGAAAAGG
>JAZSAO010000024.1:0-10710 GCA_045601945.1 Faecousia sp.
CGTCCAGACTGCCGGAGGTGGTATAGCTAATGAGCCAGTTAACTCCCCGTCTCTGGGAATCCGCAAAATAGAACTCGTCGTTATCTGCGTGGAATGCAGGAACCGCACTACCTGCACTGCCGGTGACCGCATCGTAGAACAAGGGTTGATCCAGCTTGTCATCTACGATCACATAAGTGCCTTCCGACGGTGTCAAAGTGGTGACACGGTTATATCGGTAGTAAGCCTCCGGATCTGCAATGGGGACGGATGTATAGGCATTTGCCTCTTCCATCTCGTAGGTACGGGCAGACCAGTTTATAAAATCTACTGTATCAAAAACTTTATCGTAGAAGATCCCTTCATCTGCGGCATAGCCTACAGTTTTCTCGCCGCAGTAGTAGATGGTTCCTGCATAGGGCTTCCATGCGGCATTGTTGTCATAGATGTCTTCTCGGTTACGGATAGCAGATTCTGCCTGATTGATAAAGGAAATGGTAGGGGCAATGGTCTTAACCAATGTGGTGTGATTGTCAAAGGCATGGTGAGGAATCTGCATCAGTTCGCTCTTTAGATCTTCCGCAGGATACATGGCCATAAGAACGGCATCTGCCTTTTCAATATCACCGGTCAAGAGCATTTCTTTGCCATCAAAGGTCATACGCAAAACCGTAGAACCGTTGTTTTCTTCTGTATAATTCCCCAAGCAAGCGGCATCGTTGAGAATCAGCTTGTTACTGCTATTTGGCTTATAGCGATCCTCTACGGTGTAGAGGACATCGAACCGGACACCGCAGATATCGAAAGACTCACCGGTGTGCTGTTTGTAATACTTTGCATTGGGGAAGAGTCGTGCTACACGGCGGACATACTTCTGAGAAGCCCCCTCAATATCAAAGTTGTACATAATATTCAGCAGTTCAAATTCCGTGCTGTATTTGTGAAGGAAACGAGGGAAGCCTGCACAATGGTCAAAGTGCAAGTGGCTGACAAACCATGTGTTAATGATGATCTTTTCATCCTCGGGAACACCGGTAATGCTCCGCATAAATTCATAAAGCTGTTCGCAAGCACGATCCCCCATCTGATAATAGGTGCCTCCGTCAATGACAAAAAGACTGTTATCCGGCATCTTAACAATGAACATGGATCCGGAGTTGCTGCGATTTTCCGTTGCATAGTCACTGGTGTTCTTAAAGCCGTCTGTAGAAGCCGTAAGGGAATACATGTAAACCTCTGTACGCCCCCCGGCACCGTCTAAACGGTCGGGGCTGGTATAGGTAAACTTTCGCAGAGTGTCTACGTGGGTGTCCACGATGATACGCACCTGACTGGTGGCAGGTGTCCAATAGGTGTAGATCACATAGGTTCCGTCAGGGGAAAGGAACTTATAATGGCGATTGTTGGTGCCACTGGTCTTGGCAGGTACACTCTTGGAATACAGGACAGTATACCCCTTGGATTTTAGCAGATCCCGATAGGTACTGTACTGACTGCTGGTAGTGCCGGTAACGATCCGCATTTTGGAAGAGGATCCCGTATCGCCCAATGCCGTTCCCAAACCACCGTCATAGACCATCCAGCCGGAGGACGTGCCTCCGGAATATGCAGGAACAGAAATCGAAGATACATCCACCGCCGCCCGTACATTGGGCACAGGGAGTAGAGTCAGAAGCATAACGAACACTAACAAAATCCCCATAGTTTTATGGCATCTCCTCATACAATTTACCTCCTAAATCATTTTTCTTCTGTAATCATATCATAGAAATTTTCAAAAAACAACTGCTACAGAATCTAAAACTCTGTAGCAGTTGACTTTATTAGTTGAAATATTCTTTTGCCTTATCGCTATAGGCCATCAGGGCGCGGCATAAGGTTCCGAGACCTCCGGTCTTATTGGCACCGTAGGTATCCACACTGTACTCCGATGTGTCAGACAAACGCATGTCACCATAATAAATAGTGGCACGGAGAACCGTACGGAGTTCTGCCGCAAGAAGCCCATCAAAATCCATACTATACCGTCCCTCTACAGTGCTGTATTTTTGAGCACCGCCTGTTACGGTAGCGGTAATTTCTTCCCCTTTGTAATTCTGATAGGTTACGCGGAGACTCAGTTCCTCCACATTTCCATCAAAATTGGTAAGGTCAAAAATATAACGGACAGTTACCTTGCTATCTAAGAGGAGCGCCTTTCCCAACCAGACAACTACAGAAGAATCCATTTCCCCCAAATATCCATTGTTGTTACCAAAGGATACGCTATCTAAATCGGTCAGATACCCTCTCTGTTCCGCGGTCAATTCTCGATCTGCGAGGAAATCCGTACGATATCCTTTATAGCTTTGTGCAGCAGCGCCATAGCGCAAGAGGTTGATACACAGCGCCTTTAAAGGCTCGGTACAATTAGGCTTCTCGATCTGAGAATAGGCATACCGCGCAACACTGTAGCTGTCAGGATCAGAAGCATACCGCTCCCCACCCTTGGTCATATGCACAGTCGCGGTGATGGAATCATTCATATTCACAGCCGTTACGCCTGTAAGGGTGAAATAATAGTAGTTACCCTTCAGAACCGGTTGGATATTCACAACACGATATTCTGTGAGCGTATTGCCTTCATAGACAGGAAGTTTGCATTCCAAAAGGTAGCTGTCGTAGTTTGCCAAGTCCGTAGCAGGAATCGCATAGTTGATAGAAATATCACTTGCCAGATTCAGGCTATGTCCTATGGTAATATCCGGATCTATGGTGGGTTCTTGGGGAATGTCCGGTGTCTGGGATGTGCCAATTTCCGTGGTATAGTAGATGGCACTGCCCCCTGTCAGAACATAAAGCTGAGGCAGCAACATAGCAGACGTAACATTGGATGCATAGGTGGTAAATCTGGGGCTGCTTGCATTGTACAGGAATCGGCCGTAGGTGCTCTGGGTGCTGGAAACGGTAGCCTTGTTATCTTCTACGGTGATCTTCCAGGTGGCAGTACCGCTGTTCCATGCCAGCTTCTTTACTGCAGTTGCACCTAAAAGTTCACCTGCTTCATTAGAAAGGGTACGGTAGCTTCCCTCTGTACCCAGAGTCAGGATCATTGCCGTTTCCGGCAGTTCCTCGATCACGCTAAGATCCTCGCTAAACCGGGCAGTTTCGCTGAGGAAATACCGGTTGCTGAGAGAGCCTGCAACACGGCCCTTTTCCTGAGAAGCCAGCACCACCCGCGCACCGTCTGTCAGCCGGCTACCGTCTGTAACCAGTGTCCAGAGTTCTGTTTCCTCGTCACCCTTTTCGGTGTACTTGTACAGAGCCTTAAAGGTCATGCTTTCGGAAATGACCATTTCCTGTCCTGCCTTATAGTAAGTACCGACAGACGTTTGATCCTCTACCGCTTCCGTAGTCCAGCCAACAAAGGTATAGCGTGCTTCCGGTGCGCCGGGATTGTCGCGCAGGGTCAAGGTATCTCCCTTGTAGCCGTAGAGACTGTCAACAGCCTTTACGCCCTCGGGAACAGAGAAGCTAAAGCACAGCTTTGCACCTAAAGCAGGGATGGATTCTTCATAGGTTGCCTCGCAAACCTGACAGCTATAGGTTCGGATACCGTTTTTCTCCTCCGTGGGAGCCAAAGTAACCGTTCCCTCGTCCCAATCATGGCTCTCTTTTTCCGTTACAGCTACGCCGCAGAGGTCGCAGATCTTCCAGTGGCTGTCTTGGTTATAGGTGTAGTTTCCCTCGGTGTGACCCTTTGCGGGAACTACCAGTTGTGCCCCTGTGAGAGACTCCGTGCAGGTGCTGTCCTTAAAGAATCTACCGCAAGAAGTGCAGGTATAGTAGGCAACATTGCCCTCAGTCGTACAGGTTGCCGCAACAGCCTTTGTATAGGTGGTTTGGCCATGGTTGCAGGCTGTCAGTTCCGTGGTGTAATACACCGTGCCCCCACCAATATAAAGCTGGGGAAGAAGCATGGCGCTGGTGGGATTAGATTCATATGTAGTAAACCGCTTTGCACTCACATTATGGAGGATCCGTCCGTAGGATTCCTTGGTAGACTGAATGGTGGCAAGCCCATCTGTAATAGAAATATCCCATGTGATAGTGCCGCTGTTCCATACCATGGTCTTGAGAGCAGAGGCGCCTAAAGTCTTTCCGTCTTGGTTGGTCAGAGTCCATGCGCCCTTACTGCCGCCTACAGTAAAGATCATAGCCTCTTGCGGCACAGTGCTCAAGCCGCCGCCGTTTGCGAAAATAGCAGAAGTCTCAGTCAGGTAGGTAGCAGTAATATCTCCCGCTACCTTATCCTTGGTATTGGAAGTAATGATCACCTTTGCTCCGGCATGGATCTCGGAGGGATCCATAACCTGATTCCAACCCGTACCGCCTCCTTCGGAATAAGAATACAAGGGATAGAAATTCACAGAAGCCGTAGGAATATAGCTACTGCCACCGGCATAAGAAACAGGCTTTTCCGTAGTGGGTGCAACGGTATTTTCCGTCCAGCCAACAAAGCTGTAGCCATCCTCCTCCGGTCCCTGAGGTAGGGTGATAGCCTCCCCGGCATAGGCGGTCATAGTTGCGGCTTTCCCGTTAAAGCTAAGGCTTACCGTTGTTTTCTTTGCAAAATTGATGCGGATACTGCAGTCGGACTTGGGGCTTACGATAAAGGTATTGCCGTCTCTGGTGACAGTTGCGCTACCTGAGAGGACAGTATAACCGTCTGCATAATAGCCGGTCTTAGGGGTAGCGGTAATGGTGTTGCCGCTGACACTTACGGTACCGTAGCTTGTGTTATTAGAAGTCGCCGTTATCTTATAGGAAACCACATCCCCACCGCCGGAGGGGGTAGTCAAACCGGAAGGTACCTGCTCCCCTAAGACAAGCCATGCCAATTCGGGATAATCTACAAAAGGATTCCGGCAGCCCTGAATCACCTGGGCTACGTCGTTTCTGGACATCTCAAAGGAGTCAACGGGATCCAAAGCGCACCACTCAAGGAGGGTCTTCTTATCCGTAAAGACCTCTGTAACAGAGGACATGGAGCTTGCAACCACATAGTCATACAGGACAACACGGGCACAGTCACCCTTTGCAAAATCAAGGGGCTCAAAAACTCCCGTCGCATAGGTACCACCAACGAGACCGCCGTTCTTGTCGTTAGCGGTAGCCGTACTGCCTCCGCTTACATTGCCATACAGATTATTGTTTCTGGTGGAGTTAAGCTTGGCATCTGTGGGGCGCATAGAATGCAGGTCACCTTCCACTACGTTACCGCCCAAAGATTTGGGCCACATATGCTCCCGGTTCCATGTCACGCCACTGTCCCATTTACTTGCAACAGGGGCATTGCAGTAAAACAGAACCAGCTTAGAGTTGTTTCCGTAATAAGCATCGGTGTAGGCCATATAGGTTCTCAGGCCGTCATAGCCTACTGTGCCATAATCAGATTTGATCAGACTGCGAAGCTTGGTTCTCAGGCTGCTTCCGCTTAAGGAAGAAAGCTGGCTGTAGGCATAGCTGCCCGTATAATAGTTCTTAGCTGCGGAAGAAAGTTCGGTACAAACCTCTTCACGCTTGCCCTTATTATAGGAATAAGAAGCCGCCCCGGCTGACAGATGGAGCCCACTAAAGAGGCTCACAATCATTACCAACGCAAGGGCAAATGATAAGTAGCGTTTCATATTATATTTCTCCTAATATTCACTTCTGTCGGGAGCCTGCTAAGCACCACAGACTCCCGACATGGTTTGTGATTTATGCTTCCAGATTGCCTTGCAGGAATCGCATCAGAATGGTAGCAACCTGTGCGCGAGTAGCACTGCCACCGGGCAGGAGGTAGGTCTGATCCTCATGCTTGTTATACACACCGTTTACCAAACCCTTGGCAACCGCCCACTGCATCGCCTCAAGGGCATAGGACTGTACATCCTCTGCATCGGGGAAGCTATCCAGTTCTGCTCGTTCCGCAGGATCCATTTCTGTCAGTTTCACATAGCGGAAGAGAATGGTAGCCAGCTGTTCTCTGGTGATCTGATTATCGGGGCGGAAGGTGCCGTCATCGTATCCGTTTACAACACCTTGCTCTGCTGCCCATGCAACAGCCTCTGTATACCACTTGCCGGCAGCTACGTCAGTAAACTCTGCTTCCTGTGCCTCAGGCTCTCCTGCATTTCTCCACAGTACCGTTACCAGCATGGCACGGGTCATGGTCTTATTGGGTGCGAAGGTGGTTTCACTCATGCCGTTAAACAGGCCCTGGCTTACAGCAAAATCAATGCCTGCATGGGACCATTCTTCTACACCGGGCATATCTGTAAAGACCTTAGAGCCACATGCATCTCCGTACTGGCAGTCCTGAGACTCACCTTCTCCCGTAGCAGGGATGGATTCTGTCTTGGTCTCTTCGCAGCGGATGCAGGTGTAGGTCTTTGCTCCATCCTCGGTTTCCGTAGGCTCAAGGGTAACAGTCCCCTCATCCCACCCATGGCCCATAGCCTCTACAGTATCATCTACATAGGAATCTCCGCAGACGGTGCAGGTATAGGTGGTGAAGCCATCCTCGGTGCAGGTAGGTGCAGTGACAGCAGCTTCATAGCTATGTCCCGTAGCCGCTACAGTATCAGCTACATAGGAGTTGCCACAAAGTCTGCAGGTATAGGTGGTAAAGCCATCCTCGGTGCAGGTAGGTGCAGTAACAGCTGCTTCATAGCTGTGCTCACACTGGGTGATTTCCGTAGTATAATAGGTGGTTCCTGCAGTACCGTTCAGCATATACAGCTGGGGACGAGGCAGATGGGTAGCAGGATTTCCCGTATAAGTGGTGAAACGGGGAGCGGAAACATTATAAAGGATCCGTCCGTAGGTGCTGATGGTGCTGAAAAGATCTACACCCTCGTCGGTGATCCGGATATCCCAAGTAATGGTGCCGGCATTCCAGCCCAGAGACTTTGCCTTAGAGCAGCCCAAGGGTCTTCCCTGCTGATCTGTCAGGGTGCGGAAGCCATCCTCACCCCCCAGAGTCAGAACCGATGCTCCCTCGGGCAGATTTTCGATATAATAGAAATCATCAGAGAAGGTTGCATCCACCGCAGCCATGTAAGTCGAAGAAATATCTCCTGCGACCTTGCCCTTTTCGTTATAGGCAATAACAACCTGCAGGCCGTTCACTAAATCTGATTCATCTTCTACAAGGGTCCACATACCGTTTCCTCCCATACCACCCTCGGTGATGCTGTAGAGAGCATAGAGATCGATATTTTGGGTAGGAATGTACTGCTCCCCTGCCTTATAATAAGCAGGACGGGTCGCTGTCTTTTCTACAGAAGTTTCCACCCACCCAACAAAGGTGTAGCCGGCCTCATCTGCCCCATTAGGAAGGGTAATAGCCTCCCCTGCATAGGCAGTAACGGCAGCAGCCTTATTGTGGAAACTTACGGTTACCGTAGTCTTTTTAGCAAAGTTAATGCGGATGCTGCAATTGGACATTGCCTCTACAATAAACTGATTGCCGTCACGGGTTACGGTAGCGTTGCCGCTGAGAAGGGTATAGCCCTCTACATAGCAACCCTCTGCGGGGGTTGCAAGGATCACATTGCCCTGCACCTTTACGGTTCCGTAGGCAGAATTGTTAGTGCTTGCAGTAATGGTATAAGAAGGGGCGCTTCCCATAGTGGGAGTGATCAGACCTGCAGGGATCTGCTTTCCTAACAGGATCCATGCAAGCTCAGGATAGTCAACGAAGGGGTTGCGGCACCCCTGAATTTCCTGTGCAACGTCATTACGGGACATTTCGTAGGCATCAACAGGATCCAATGCGCACCACTCAAGCAAAGTATTTTCATCCGTAAACACGATTCCTACAGAAGACATGGAATTAGATACCACGTAATCGTAAAGAATGGTACGGGCGCAGTCACCCTTGGCAAAATCATAGGGCTCATAGGTACCGCTGACATAGGTACCGCCTGGGAGACGCCCGTTAGCCTCATTGGTGTAGGCTGTCTTACCGCCGGTAACGTTGCCGTATTTGCTGTTGCCGCGGGTAGAGTTGGTATTGGGATCTGTGGGACGCATAGCATGGAGATCGCCCTCCATAGCACTGCCACCCTTGGAATCCGGCCACATATGCTCGCGGTTCCATGTCTTAGCAGAGTCCCACTTGCCGTTGGTAGTTCCGTTGCAGTAGAACAGAACCAGCTTAGAGCTGTTTGCATAGTAAGCATCCGTATAGGGGAAATAGGTCTTCAGTCCATCGTAGCCTACAGTACGGCGATTGGACGTCACCAAAGTACGGAGCTTGGTTCTCAGATTGCTTCCGCTAAGGGTAGAAAGCTGGCTGTAAGTATAGCTTCCCGTATAATAGCTACGGGCAGCAGAAGACAGAGCAGTACAGACCTCTTCACGCTTGCCCTTATTGTAAGAATAAGAGGCAGCTTTTGCAGAAAGATCAATACCGCTGAACAGCCCAATGATCAGGATCAGGGCCAAAGTTAGGGATAGTGCTCGTTTCATATGATTATCCTCCGGTATGTTTTCGGGGACAAAACCCCAATATACAAGTGTATCATATCATTTTCTCTTCCAAAATACAAGGGGAAAGGATACTCCGGTCCCATTTTTCTCTAATCTATCCAATTTGTACCGTTCTCCCTTGTACATATTTCCCTACGATTTTTTTGCTAAAAAATGTAACATTTTCAATTCATCCGCAGTATAATAAATGAAAGCGCACAGAAGGAGGATGTTTCTATGATTCGGAAGTTTTACGAAGAACATTATACAACTGTATATGCCTATCTTCTGTCCCTATGCGGAAATCCCACCCTTGCAGAAGATCTTGCCTCAGAGACCTTCCTACGGGCCATAAAGCACATCCACTCTTACGATCCTCAATACGCTCCCACCACTTGGCTGTGTACCATTGGACGGAACCTCTTTTATACCCATTGCAAGAAAAGCAAACCCACCGTTCCTTTAGAAAATGCTCCACCTACGGTCGTCCCCTCTCCCGAAGCCTTATATTTGGAAAAGGAACAGCTACATCAGTTCCAAGAGATTTCTATGGATCTGTCCCCTCTGCAACGGCAGGTGCTGTATATGCGCTTAGAAGGTCTGTCTTTCCGTGAAATCGGCGAAGCCCTAAACCACAGCGAAAATTGGGCAAGAGTCACCTTTTTCCGCAGTAAATCCTATATTATTTCAAGAATGGAGGGATCTGTATGAATCACTGCCCGATTATCCTTGACCTGCTCCCCCTGTACATAGAGGACATTGTCTCCCCGGAAACCGCAGACTTTATCCATGAGCATTTGACAGTCTGTCCCCAATGCAAAAAGGCGTGGGAGCAAATGAAGCATCCAACCCATAACGCTTCCCCATCCCACACGGAATGGAAAGCCGCCCTAAAGAAGGAACGGCGAAAAAACATCTTCCGCAACACCTCTCTCTGGTTCCTTGTTATCCTGCTGATCCTAAGTCTGACCACAGGATATCTGATCTATCGCTATTATGACCGCCACTACAGTGACCATCCTCTTGTACAAACCGTCTTAGATCCCCAAGATATCCTTTTCCTCTGCCCCGAAGTGATCCCCTCTGCCGAGGAGTTGGCTTTTGTAGAGGATTGCAATCTCCTGTCTACGCTCCCCTCGGAACAGCGAATCCTTTCCCCGGAGGAATACCTCCCCTTTACCGAAGGTCTGGTTCCCTATGATGCAACCATGGGAGAGGTTCTGGGCTCTCAAGTACAGCTTACCGTTGACTATTTTTACGGTGATCAGCGGATCATGGTGGTATACACAGACCATGATTTAGACGGATCTGTAGATGAACTGGCAAAGTATGTCTCTTACCGTTACAAGGAGATCGATGATCCCTTCTATGAATCTATCTACGACATCGCCACTCGAACCACTCGATACATTCGGTTGGAGCATCTTCCATAAAACAAGACGACACTGCCGATTTCTCTCGGAAACGAGAGATTTTGGCAGTGTCCTATTGTATTTTCGGTTTTCCCGTGATAAGATAAGGAAAAATTTGATTTTCTTTTGGAGGTACCATGCTACCACAGGAATTTACAGAAAGAATGACCCGTTTATTGGGCAACGAAGCAGAAGCCTTCTTTGCCTCCTATGACCGCCCCAGAAATACGGGAATCCGTATCAATACCTTAAAAGCCAAAAACGCTCCTATCCCCTTCTGCGCAGAGCCTATTCCATGGGCAGAAAACGGCTATTATCTGCAAGAAGGCACCCGTCCCGGTCTGCATCCCTTCCATGATGCAGGGGTATACTATTTGCAGGAGCCCAGCGCAATGGCTCCCGTGGGACTGTTGGATGTCCGACCCGGTCAGCGCGTTCTGGATCTCTGTGCTGCTCCCGGTGGAAAAACCACCCAAATTGCAGAAAAACTAAAGGGCGAAGGTCTCCTCGTTTGCAATGAGATCCACCCCAAACGGGCGAGAATCTTGTCATCCAATATTGAACGGTTAGGCGTTACCAATGCACTGGTATTAAATGAGCATCCTGCCAAGCTGGCAGAGCGATTCCGGGGCTATTTCCATCGGATCTTGGTAGATGCCCCCTGTTCCGGTGAGGGGATGTTCCGAAAAGAAGATGCCGCCGTTTCCGATTGGAGCCCGGAAATCGTATCCATGTGTGCCGCTCGTCAGCAGGAAATTCTCCACTCCGCATCTCAAATGCTTGCTCCCGGAGGCATTTTAGTGTACTCCACCTGCACCTT
>JAZSAO010000025.1:0-3656 GCA_045601945.1 Faecousia sp.
TCCGACTTATACGAAAAAGAATAAATATTATGTGAAAAACAGAAAGTTATTATTGACAAACGATATATTCTATGTTATTGTAACAGAAAAAAGGAGGCATGATAGACCGATGAAAGCCCGATCTGTAACCGTTAGTATGATTTTTGTGGGGATTTTTACCGTTGCCTTAGGGGTGCTTAT
This sequence comes from Faecousia sp., assembly GCA_045601945.1. Classification (GTDB taxonomy): domain Bacteria; phylum Bacillota; class Clostridia; order Oscillospirales; family Oscillospiraceae; genus JAZOXB01. Next base: position 181 of record JAZSAO010000025.1, read on the forward strand.
GATTTTTGCCCCTGACCTTGGGCGGTGGTATGGACAGTTCCGTATGTTTAAGCCCGTTGTGATCCGCTGTATCGTTGCGGCCTTTTATACCTGCTCTGTCCCTGCGGCGGTGGCTCTGTACTGTCTGTGGCGGCTCCTGCGGAATATCCGCAAGGGGGAGATGTTCGTAAAGGAGAATTGCCAACTCTTGGAGATCATCTCCTGGTGCTGTATCGAGGTCAGCGCCGTTTGCTTTGCAGCCTGCTATCATTATTTACCCTTTGCTCTGGTGGCAGTTGCCATGCTGTTTGTGTTCCTGATTGTCCGTGTGGTGTGCAGTTGTATGATCCACGGCACAGAACTGAAGGACGAAAACAGCCTGACCATTTGAGGTGATGCCCTATGATCGTGATCAACTTAGACGTGATGATGGCTCGCCGGAAGATCTCTTCCGGGGAACTGGCAGAAAAAATCGGCATTACTCCTGCAAACCTGTCTATTTTAAAAACCGGTAAGGCAAAAGCCGTGCGCTTTTCGACTTTAGAGGCTTTGTGTAAGGTTTTGCAGTGTCAGCCGGGAGATATTTTAGAATTCCGAGAGGAGGATCCTTATGAATCAGAATGAACAAAATAACAGTCGGGACATTCGGGAGCTTTCCGAACAGCTTTATCCCCAGAGAATCCCCAATCCCTATATAGGCCCCTATTCTCACCCCAACGGCACTCCGATCCAACCCATTGTGAGAGAAACCGGAAGCAAACGAGATTTGATATTTAGCGGAATTTTCTTTGTGCTTAGCCTTCTGTGCGTCAATTTCTTGTTTTATGGCGGAGCCGGAAGTGCCTTTGCGGTGGCGGCTCTGGGACTGTATGGGGGAGGCCTCCTGTACCTGAGACCCTACCGACGTGGGGGCGGCTTCTATATGGCTTTCTGCATACTGTCCTATGTGCTGTGTGCTTTCACCTTGGTGCTGTCGGATAGCTCCATGGGAGCCTTCTTCAGCGTTACGACCATGTTTGGACTTAGCGGTATTACTCTCAATGAATATATGGCTCTCCGCCGAGAGAATAGGGGTACGATCCGCTGTGCATCCGATTGGTTCCGCACACAGGTCGTATTGCCCTTTGGAAATATCGGCAATGTGTTTTATGCCCTGTTTCGGAAAAAGTCGGAAGACGGTACCGTCGAAAAACGGAAAATCAATTCTGTTCTCATCGGATTGCTCTGTGCCGTCCCTGTGCTGCTTATGGTCATTCCTCTTCTGATGGGCGCCGACGGCGCCTTTGAGGGAATGATGGATAAACTCAGTGTGGACGGCGGGAAAGAATTGCCTGCTACCCTGATATTCGGAAGTTCCCTGTTTATTCTGCTCTTCGGTCAGCATTTCGGTGCAAAGATCCGGAAGCAGGAGGAAAAGCAGAGCCGCAGTGCAAGAAAGGGAATGGATACAGCCTTCCTGATTACTTTCCTGTCTGTGATTGCGCTGGTCTATGTGCTGTATCTGGTGTCTCAGTTGGCCTATTTCTTCAATGCCTTTGCAGGCCTTTTGCCGAAGGATTTCACTGTGGCCCAATATGCAAGACGGGGCTTTTTCGAGATGACAACCGTTTGCATCATCAACTTGGGACTGTTGTTCTTCGCTCTTTTGGGAGCGAGAAAGAAAGAAAACGGCAAGGAGCCTGTTGTGATCCGTATCCTTGCAGTATTCTTGTGCCTGTTCTCTCTGGTACTGATCGCAACGGCTATGTCCAAGATGAACCTGTATATTCTCAGCTTTGGCATGACCTATTTGCGGATCTTGACTTCCGTATTTATGGTATTTCTGTGTGTGGTGTTCTGCACCATGTGTCTGTGGATCTTCTTCCGGAAGCTCCCTTATATGCGTGTGGTGGTTATCACCGCTGTGATCCTGGTTCTGGGCGTCAGCTTTGCAGATCCCGCTCGTGTAGTCGCATACTATAATGTCAACGCCTATCAAACCGGAAAACTGGATTCTGTGGATATGGATGAATTATATATGCTGGAGTCGGATGGGATTATTCCTTATGTATGGAAATTGACCGACGATAATAACAACTTTGTCTGGACAAATGCTTGGGAAATTATATGCGAGCACGCTGCGGCCTTGGGCTTCTTTGACGAAGACAGCGAGAAAGACTCCTACGATTGGAGATCCTTTAATTTCGGTTCTTACCGAGCCTATTGCCTGATCCGAGACAACTGGGATACGATCTACCCCGAAGCCTGCGACCGGGGATATGTCTCCTGTCTTGAAAATATCAAGTAGAAACAGAGTGTGTTATTGTGATCGTATATATCATTGTACTTACCCTTATTGGGGGGATCTTCATGTTCTTTGACGGTTTCGGCTCTTTGCCGAAAAAGGCGAAGAAGAAAAGATTAGCAATATTTATATTCGTTATCATAACAATAGCAATTGTCCTCGGGGTCTGTATCATGGTGACCGAGCCTCCTACTACCGCAAACACAATGATAAACGCATTTCGTAATGACAGGGAACTCTTTGATGCAGTTGTAGGGGAAATTGAAAAGTTTAGCGGTGTGGTCTCCGTATACCGCGATAAGGACGATATTCCTTCTCCGGAACGCCATGTAGTGGAAATAGGGTCACTGTATTTTGCATCGGAAGGAATCATAGAGGGAGACAAACTTGCTACATTATATGATTTTGCGATCTCTCTGTTCGAAAAATATGATATCAAATTCCTCTTTGGAGTCGAAGGAGAGGGTCAATTTGTATTTGAAGACGATTGGGGCAGGCGTGCATTCCTTGGATTTTCCAAAGAAGATAAATCTCAAGCAACGATGACTGTGATAGAGGAAGAACATATTTGTGAGGGTTGGTATGCTATCGTGCAAAGCGATTAGTAGGACAGAGAACGATTGACCCCCAAAGAAAACAAACCCCAAAGAGGTGTTTGCCAAGTTAGTAAAGACCCTTGCCTCTCCAATGGGAGAGGTGCCCCGAATGGGGCGGAGAGGGCAGTAGGGATTCCCACTAAAGTACCGAGTTTATAGGATGATGGGCATAAAACGATGCCTACTGCGATAATATTTGAGTACGGCTTTTAGAAAGTAACAGGACATTCCCATAAACGGCTCATAAATCACCCAACCGGGTGCAGTACCAAATCGTACTGCACCCGGTTTTTCCATGCTCCGGCCAGAATCGTAGATTTTCTATTTGTAGATCCGGGAAGAGTCCGAGCCAATAATACTGTTTCTTGATAAAAAGAATTGAAAATTCTTTTTATTGCAGGATGAATATCCTGCACCGCCGGAGGCGGCAAGAACAGTATTGTACGGCATTTCTAGGCGGCTATGCCGCCTTGCCGCTTATCAGCGGCAAATAAAACGGTCAAGCCGTTTTATTAGATTAGTATAAAATATAAGGGAGCCCGATCATGATCGGGCTCCCTTATATTTTATACTAATCTAATAAAACGGCTTGACCGTTTTATTTGCCGCTGATAAGC
>JAZSAO010000026.1:0-2495 GCA_045601945.1 Faecousia sp.
TTTAAGCCGGTGCGCATTTCGGCACTGCGCTACAGAATTCCCATGCAGGTGACAAAGGTTCTGATACTGACTTGCGGGGGCAGCTATCCCATCTGTCCCCGCTGTGACTGCTCGATAGACAGAGAATACATGAACTTCTGCGACCGATGCGGACAGCACCTCGGATGGAAACTATTCAATTTCGCTCAGGTGGTCCACGCACCGCGGAAACACGAATAAGAAATGAAGAATAGCAACATATATCTTTACAAATGGGGGCGGTTCTATTGCTTGTATTGTGAAAAACACAGCACAGGACACAAACAGATAAACACACAATCAGAGAAAGGAGAAAAAATGAGCAAAAAGCATTCAAAACTCTACCGCCCGCTTTCCCTGCTGCTCGTCTGCACCATGCTCTTTGAGCTGCTGCCGGCAAATGCCCTTGCAGCCAACCAAGAGGAAGCAGTCAACCCGGCCGACACACCCGAAGCAGCAGTTGAAACCATTGAACCGGCAGAGATGGAACCCATCGAAACGGAAGATCAAGAAGAAGTCCCCCAAGCGACCGTCCTCGGCGAAGTGGAAGAACTGAGAGAAGAAAATGTGAAGCATTTTCGCATGAGTGATGGCAGCTTTGTTGCAGTGGACTACGGCATCCCTGTGCACTATGCTGCCGATGGTGTAGAAGAGTGGGAGGACATTGATAATACATTGGTTCTCAACGAGGAAGAGAGCACCGAAAGCATTCAGGCAATCGGAAGGAGTATTGCGCCGATCCAGACCAAATACACGGCAGAAAACGGCGATACCGCAACATCTTTTGCCGGAGATCTTCAAAGTGGCTTCCTGTTCTCTACCGGAAGCGATGAACATGAAGTCAGTTTTTCACTGACAGATTCTGCTCCTGCTCTTTTGGATACGCAGGAGATGACCCTGTCTGCGGAACCGATTGACAGTCTGGTCCTCGAAGAAATTGCCTATAATGTGGCTTCTGCTGCAGAAGTCTCTTATCCGGAGGAGCAGGCGGAAACTGATACCGCTTCTGCACAAGTCGCTGCGGTGATTCCGGAAGAGGAGCAGTCTGTGCCTTCTCTGGCGGAACAAGTCATTCCTGCAAAGCTGAAAGCGGATGTGCTGTACCGGGATGTACTTGATGGCGTTGATCTCAAATATGAGCTGTACAGCTACAATATCAAGGAAAGCATCATCGTCAATGAGCTTCGGGACGAGTATGCGTTTACATTCTATCTAAATATGGAAGGTCTAACCCCTGCGCTGCAGGAGGATGGATCTATCACACTGACCGATGAGGCGGGCGAGATTGCATATCTGATTCCTGCGCCCTATATGTTTGACGCAGCAGAAGCATACTCTGAAGCAGTTTCGTATACGCTTACTGAGACTGCCTCCGGGGCATGGGCTTTGACCGTCACGGCAGACTCTGAGTGGATCAATGCTGACGAGCGAGTTCTCCCCGTGACCATTGATCCTACGCTGATCGATCAGAAAAAGTGGGGCTCCAGTGATAAAACCTTTGGCCTGAACTATTTGGTTGAGACTTCTCCAAGCGCTTCTTATCCTGAGAAGGCTACGCTTTATCTTGGGGATAGAAATACCGATTCTAATAAAGAAAACAGAATTTTTGTTGGCTTTGATACCTTGCCCACCCTTCCATACGGAAACGAGGTTATCAATGTGCAGCTTATGATTGGGCAGGTGGCATATTACAATTCGTCTATGTCATCATTTGCGGCAGGGGCATATGGTGTTGCATCCACTGTCAGCAGACCTTCGAGCTATAGCAGCAACTACAACTGGATCAAGGGCATGACATGGGACAGCCAACCGGCAATTGAACTCATTGCGCAAGACTATGCTGTGTTGTCTTCCAGTAAGAACAGCGAGTATGTCTCGTGGGATCTGACCGGTCTGGCAAAGGAATGGTATGCGGATGATTCCGCAGTAAAGGTTGCATGCCTGAAAATGATGGATACCAGCCATACGGTCTCCCACAAAGCCTATTCCTATTTCTATGGCTATGGACAAGGCTATGGGCCGATGGTAGCGATGAATTATCGCAATGTGGAGGGCATTGAGGGTTACCATACCTATCAGGCATTGGGCGCAGGCAGAGCGGGTGCGGCTTATATTTCCGACTATACGGGTTTTCTCACCACGGTGACGCCGCTGGTTTCCCTTGCCTCGGGTGTCAATCCCTTTGACATTAACATGGTGTACAATTCATCGTATTTCTTAAAATACGATGCGGATTACGATGTAGCGGATAAATTGGGACTCACGGGGATGCACTTTGGCTCCGGTATGAAGCTGGATCTGATTCAGAAGGTGGAGATTTTCAACCTGCAGTACGAAGCGGGGAATACAAATACCAAGAAGTATTTGAAATACACCGACGGCGACGGCACGGCCCACTATTTTGAAACAGATACGGAGAAGGACAGCACCGGAAAGACCTATTACGATGAAGACGGCTTGGGTCTGGAGGCTGTGAT
>JAZSAO010000027.1:0-3495 GCA_045601945.1 Faecousia sp.
GCTCCCGCTCATTGCGGATGGTACGGCTTGCCATGATACCGGGAACGGCACAGCCCACGGTAATGACAAAGGGGATCACAGATCTGCCGGAAAGTCCCACCTTCTTAAAAATAGGATCCAGTACAACGGCGGCACGGGACATATATCCGCAATCCTCTAAGAGAGCAATGAGGAAATACATCACCATAACCAGAGGCAGGAAGCCCACAACAGCAACCACACCGCCAATGACCCCATCAACCAAAATAGCGGAAAGCAAGGGATCGGCATTTTCCAAAAGCCCCCCAACCCAGCCTTGGAAAGATTCCAGCAGAGGAACAAGACCGGGAATAAACCTGCCGCCCACTTCTACCCCTTCGGCGATCCAAGCACCTAAGGTGCTCTGGGAAATATAGAATACCAGGAACATGACAGCGGCGAAAATGGGAATACCCAGCCACTTGTTTGTGAGGACGCTGTCAATGCTGTCCCCAAAGTTTTTATCTCTGGTGAGAGTTTTACGGGATTCTACTTCTTTTACGATCTTGTTCACAAAGGCGAAGCGCTTGCGATCGGCGGCTTCTACGGCAGCCTTATCCATCAAGTCCACCTTTTCCTGTATATAAGGCGGCTTCTGCTCCAGCCCTTTCCGGGCAACAGCTGTGTCAATCAGGGCTTGCAGTCCCTCTCCGGTTGTAGAAACCGTCTGTAGAACAGGACAGCCCAGCTTTGCAGAGAGGGCTTTCACGTCAATTTTGTTGCCCTTCCTCTTGCCGATATCACTCTTATTCAGTGCAACGACTACAGGGATCCCCAACTCTAAAAGCTGGGTCGTGAAGAAAAGACTACGGCTCAGATTATCCGCATCCACAATATTGATGATCACATGGGGGGGTTCGTCTTTCACATAGGTGCTTGTGATGCTTTCCTCCGTTGTAAAGGGGGACATAGAGTATGCCCCCGGCAGGTCAACTGCCATAACCTGTTCCTTGAGCCCGAAGGTCTTTTTAATGGGATGCTCCTTCTTGTCAACGGTAACACCTGCCCAGTTGCCCACCTTTTCGTTCTTTCCCGTTAGGGCATTGAACATGGTGGTTTTACCCGAGTTGGGATTGCCTGCTAACGCAATTCTCATGGTTTTATGCCTCCTATTTCACAGATACTACTTCTATTTTCGCAAGTTAGTTTTAACTAACTCTCTGACAAAAAATAAGCCGAAGCTTATTTTTCTTTTACAATAATGGCCTCCATCAGGTCCCGATCCATGTTGTACCGACCGTCCTTAATGGAAACCGTGCAGCCCCCTCTGCGGTGGGAAATTACGGTAATACTCTCTCCGCTGTAACAGCCCAAGGAGAATAGAAATGCATCCAGCTCCTCGTCATCTGTGTTAAGATCCTGAATCAGATATTCCTTTCCTTCTTCTGCCATCCATAAGTTCATTTCCTCACCACCCTAAATCTTATTCGTTAGGCTTTCCTAAGTGCATATCTGCAAGCCCGGATAAGTTAGTATAAGCTAACTGCCCGCCGGAAGTATAGTTAGTGAAAACTAACCCTTTGCCGCAAAGAACAGTTAGTCTACACTAACCGAAGGTAATTATACCTGTTATTTCCAATTTTGTCAAGAGGAATTTCTGTAAAAAAATTTCTGTTCATAAATTTAACACAGAAACCCTATGTGATATCCGCAATACGATTTTCGGTAGATTATATGGGTGGGCAGGAGAATTTCGAACCATCCCCATTGGGAAACCGGAAGAGGTTTTAGGCGGTGACACAGTCCGCTACGCCCTCCCCTCGGAACTCAAAACCCGGTTAGACGGTCTATCTCGTGAAATTGCCGTACTGAAAGCCGGCGAAAACAAAAGAACCCTTCTATTTAAGATTGTTCGCCTCACCGGAGCTATTTGGCAGACACACCCTTTCCGCGAAGGAAATATCGGAAGCGTTGTTGCCTTTTCGGTTCTTCTGTCTGCACATTTAGGAATCCCCTTGGATTACGGTCTCTTTGCACAACATGCATCCTATGTACGAAATGCCCTGGTATGGTGTACCCAAAGCATTTACTCCAAGTACGAATATTTGGAACAAATCTACTTTGACGCAGCGGGCTTGCAGGACACTATTGATACCAACTCCACAAAAAAGTCTAGGGACTACATTGTTATCGAAGGCTACCATGTGGCGGACTATAAAGAACAGCCCCACATTTATGCAGAGGAACAGGATTGACACCCGTAGAGAAACCACAACCCGTTATCGGTCATATAACTGATAACGGGTTGTGCAATGTTATGAGCCAACTACTCGATACAAATTGTGGAATATCTGATCTTTTCCCCGGCAGAATATACCGGCAGATTTTTAATTTGATTCGCCACTTCCGTACCTTCTTGGGAGATCCTTACAACGCTTTCCGTATCGGGACACAGGGCGCAGGTGACACCTTGCTCCTTATCCCAAAGGGAAACACAGGTATATCCCTCTGTGTCAGAGGGAACTCCAAACAAATCCTCCCGATGTTCTTGTATATATGTCCCGGTAAGACTCATGGCCATTTCTTTGTCCAAACGGAATACCCGAATTTCTCCCCTTCTCACTTCTTTCGAGGACAGCTCAGGATCCCATAGATTTTCATAGGATTTCGCAAATCTTTCCAGTAGATCCATGAGAAATTCCGCCCCGGTGGTATCATCATATCCCATTTCCTCTACGGCATGGGATAAACTGAAAAATGCGTCTTTCACACCACAGACCTGTGCCACATAATCGTAAAATGCACCTACCCAACGAACGGTGAAGCTATTTTTATCCAAATCTCTACAGGCATCTACATAGCCATTGATATAGTTCTCAATGGCAATCAGGGAATTTTTCCCGGTCAAAAGTCCGGGGCGCTGTCTGACCTCATGCAATGTCCGAAACAGCTTATCCGATGAAATACACACCATATATCCCTCCGTTTTGATCATAAGCCCTCATTCTCAACCTTTTTTCTAAGCATGACTTAACCGACAAGATAGGCTCTTGCGCTGTCGCTGTAGGCAAAGAGGGCTTTGCAAAGTTGTCCCAGGGTGCCGGTCTTGCCGATTCCGTAGGTATCTGCGCTATAGATCAGGTCGGAAGACAGGGGGTTATTCTCTCGGTCATATACGGTAACGCATACCACAGACCGCAGATCCGCAGCTGCCAATTTAGAGAAGGAGAATTGGTAAACAGGTAAATCTCCACCGGTGATCTGCTTCACTTCGGCTTTGGGGATTTCGTAAGAAAGTTGCTTTCCTTCCTTGTCTTGGTAATACACAACGATCTTCCAATCCTCATATGCAAGGTTGGGATCTGTCTGCTCCATGCAGAAGGTCAGACTCACTCTGGATTCCAGATTCAAGCCCTTCCCTGTCCACCTAAAAGCTTCTGCCTTAGAATTGGGAATCTGCAAATATCGATTACCGAAGGTAACAGTATCTAAGTCCGTAAGATAGGACTTATGGGCAGAAGTCATTTGTTCATCTGC